>DASYZF010000131.1:0-3279 GCA_035946515.1 Gammaproteobacteria bacterium
GAGGCCGCAGAGCATGCGGATGGTGGTGGACTTGCCGGCGCCGTTGGGGCCTAAGAAGCCGTAGACCTTGCCGCGGGGGATGGCGAGGTCCACCCCGGCCACGGCGGTGAAGCTGCCGAAGCGGCGGGTGAGTCCCTGGGTGCGGATGGCGTAGGGTTCGGACATGGCTTCAGCGCTGCAGGGACGGGAAGTCCACTTCCACCGGCAGGCCGCTCGGGAGCGACGCGGCCTCGGCCGGATCCAGGTAGACCTTGGCGAGATAGGCGAGCCGGCTGCGGTCGCGCTCCGTCAGGGAGTTGTAGGGGGTGAAGGCCGCGTCCTGGGAGACGAAGCGCACGGTGCCGGTGTAGGGTTTGTCCACGCCGTCGAAGCGCAGGCTCGCGGCGAGTCCGGGTTGGATGCGGGCCCGCAGGGGTTCCGGTACGTAGATCTCGGCGTAAGCGCTGCTCGCATCCAAGAGCACCGCCACCACCGCGTGCATGGGCGGGCGCTCGCCCAGGTGATAGGGGAGGGAGTCCACGGTGCCGTCCCGGGGCGCGCGCACGCTCAGGCGATCGAGGCTGATCTGGGCGTCGGCGAGGGAGGCCTGCGCCTGGCTCTGGGCATGCAGGTCGGCGTTGAGGTTCGCCTGGGCATTGTCGAGAGTCGCGCGGGCCTGGTCGAGGGAGGACTGGCTGGCATTGTGCTGCCGCGCCAGGGCCTCGGTGCGGTCGTATTCCTTCTGGGCATCCGCGAGGGTGGCCCTGGCGCCGGGGATGCGCGCCGCCGCCTGGTCCCGGGCGGCCTGGGCCTGGCCCAGCAGCGCGAGGTAGCGGATGTCGCCCAGCTGCAGGATGAGCTGGCCGGCCTTCACCTGGTCGCCCTCGTGCACGGCGATGTTGACGATGGGTTCCTGGTCCTCGGCCACGAGTTCGATGCGGTCCCGCTCCAGGGTGCCGGGCAGGGGCAGGGCGTCGTCGCGGCCGCAGGCGCTGAGCAGCAGCGCGAGGGCGGGCAGCAGCAGGAGCGCGCGGGTCTTCATGCGGAGACCCCCTGCAGGAACACGCGCTCGGTGTGGGCGATGAGCCGGTCCAGGTAGTCCTGCTTCACGCGCATGCCGAAGACTTCGCTCGCCACCGGCATGGCCACGAAGGGGAACACCGCCATGCTCACCAGGGAGAGGGCGGCGAGCGTTGGATCGAGGTCCGCGCGCAGCCGGCCCGCGGCCTGCTCCCGGGTCATGAGCTGGGTGAGCAGGCCCCCGCCCTTGGACGCGAACTGCTGGATGAACCAGCCCCGCAGCCGGCCGCCTTCCGCCACCACTTCCCGGAGGATCAGGGGCGGCATCCAGGGGTTGGCGCCCAAGGTGCGCATATAGGCTTCGAGGAAACCCCGTACCGGGTTCGCTCCTCCTGCGGCCGAGCCCATCAGTTCCCCGAGGCGCTGCATCAGGGGCTGGAAGGTATCGGCCAGCATGGCCTCATAGAGGCCCTGCTTGTTGTCGAAGTAGTAGCTGATCATGGCCGGGTTCACCTGGGCCGCTTCCGCCAGGGCGCGGGTGGAGACCGCGTCATAGCCGTGCTTGGCGAAGAGGCTGCGGGCCGCGGCCAGGAGCTGCTGGCGGACCGCCAGGTCCCGCTCAGCAGGGGGGCGGCCGGCCTTGGAGACGGCGGGGTGGCGGGAGGATTTGGGTTTTGGAGTGTTCATGGATTTATTTAATCATACGATTGATTAATTGTCAAGCCCCTGAAACCGAAGCAGCGCAAAGTCGTCAGGCGGCCAGGAGGCCGCTGGTATAGTGACCCGGATTCACTTAAGGAGTGCTCCATGCAGGTGGGCATATTGGGCAGCGGCGGGGTGGGCCAGGCCTTGGGACTGGGGTTCGCCAAGCTGGGCCATGAAGTGAAGATCGGCACCCGGGAGCCTGAGTCCGAGAAGCTCAGGCCCTGGCTCGCCAAGGCCGGAAAGAAAGCCTCCATCGGCAGCTTCCAGGAGACGGCCCGTTTCGCGGACCTGGCGGTGCTCGCCACCCTCTGGAGCGGCACTGAATCCGCCCTCCGGCTCGCCGATCCCGGCAACCTGGCGCGCAAGGTGGTCATGGACGTCACCAACCCCCTGCTGTTCGAGACCAACCAGCCTCCCCGGCTCGCCCTCGGCTATTCGGACTCCGGCGGCGAACAGGTGCAGCGCTGGCTGCCCCACTCCAGAGTGGTGAAGGCCTTCAACACCGTGGGCAGCGCCCACATGGTGGACCCGGCGTTCCCGGGCGGCCCGCCCGACATGTTCATCTGCGGCAACGACGCCTCGGCCAAGCAGGTGGTGGCCAGCATCTGCAAGAGCTTCGGCTGGGGCGTGGTGGACGCGGGTGGCATGGAAGGGGCCCGCCTCCTGGAACCCCTGTGCATCCTGTGGGTGCAGCACGGCCTCCAGACCGGCTCCTGGGATCATGCGTTCAAACTCCTGCATAAATAAGTTATCTTGCGACGGCGGGCGCCCGCCAAGGCCCCCACCCCGAGTCTCTCACCCTGGAGAATCCCGTGAATCTCTCTTTCCCACAGCGTTTCCTCGTCGCCCTTGTGCTGAGCTTAGGGTTCGCCGCCTCCGTCCAGGCCGCGCCACCCCGCGCCACCCACGTGGTGCTGGTGATCGAGGAGAACCGCTCCTTCCAAACCATCATCGGCAGCAAGGATGCTCCTTATATAAACGAGCTGGCGGGGAAGGGCGCGCTCTTCACCCAGTCCTTCGCCATCACCCACCCGAGCGAGCCCAACTACCTGGCGCTGTTCGCCGGCGACACCGAGGGGCTCACGGACGACTCCTGCCCCCATAGCTACACCGGCGCCAACCTGGCGGACGCGCTCACCGCCAAGGGCCTAGGGTTCGCCCTCTATTCCGAGAGCCTGCCCCAGGAGGGCTTCGCGGACTGCGGCACGCTCGACAAGCTCTATCGCCGCAAGCACAACCCAGTGCCGAACTTCGCCTCGGTGCCCACCGAGGCCAACCAGCCCTTCAGCGCCTTCCCCGCGGATTACTCCAAGCTGCCCACGGTCGCCTACGTGGTGCCCAACATGATGGACGACATGCACGACGGCACGGTGCCCCAGGCGGACGCCTGGCTGAAGCAGAACCTGGACGGCTACGTGCAGTGGGCCCTCAAGAACCACGGCCTCCTCATCGTCACCTGGGACGAGGACGACGGCACCCAGAACAACCAGATCCCCACCCTCATCGTCGGCCAGGACGTGAAGCCCGGGCGCTATGACCAGAAGATCGACCACTACTCGGTGCTGCGCACCCTCA
>DASYZF010000132.1:0-4372 GCA_035946515.1 Gammaproteobacteria bacterium
GGCCACGGGGCCTTCCAGGGCATCGATGATCTGCACCGCCGTGATGTCCTCCGCCGGGCGGGCGAGGGTGTAGCCGCCGCGGGCGCCGCGGTGGGAGCTCAGGAGCCCGGCTCGGGCGAACTGCTTCAGGAGCTTGCTCACGGTGGGGACGGCCAGATGCAGGGCGGTCGCCAACTCGGCGGCCGTGTGCAGCCGCGCCGGGTCCCGGGCGATCTGGGCCAGCACCACGGTGCCGTAATCGGTCAATTTGCTCAGGCGCAGCAAGGGCTTGTGGTCCTCCTGGATATAGGACTATTTTAGTCCTATTAGTCCATGAAGACAAAGCCGCGCCCAGCGCGGATCTGGGGAGCCATGTACTGGGATATCAAGGCCGCCCATGTGCTGTTCGCGGCCCTAAGCCTCGCGCTCTTCGCCTGGCGAGGGGCGCTCAGCCTGTGGTCCGGGCGCCGGCCTGCCGGCCGGCTGTTCAGGGTATTACCCCATGTGGTGGACAGCCTGCTGCTGGCCTGCGGCGTCGGGCTGGCGGTGATGCTGAGGCTGGATCCACTCTGCAGCCCTTGGCTGGGAGTGAAGCTCCTCTGCGTGCTCGCCTACATCCTGCTCGGCATCCTGGCTTTCCGCTTGCGCGGACCGCGCGGCCTCAAGCTCGCGCTGTTCGTCGCCGCGCTGCTCCTGTTCGGCTTCATCGTGAGCATCGCCCTCACCCACGACCCGCGCGGTATATTTAGACTACTAAGTTAAGGGAGCAGGGCGATGAGCACGGGCTATGCCAGCTTCAGGGATTTTTACCCCTTCTATCTGGGAGAGCACCGCAACCGCACCTGCAGGCGGCTGCACTTCTTGGGCAGCAGCCTGGTGTGACTCACGCTCGTCTACGCGCTCTTCACGGGTCTTTTGTGGGCGCTCCTGCTGATGCCGCTCTTCGGCTACGGCTTCGCCTGGATCGGACACTTCTTCTTCGAGAAGAACCGGCCCGCCACCTTCACCCATCCCTTCTACAGCTTCATGGGCGACTGGGTAATGTATAGGGATATCCTGACAGGGCGCATCGCCTTCTAGGCATACCGGGCGCGCGAGCACTTCCGTTACAATACGCGCCGCCGGTTGGGGCCGGCCAAGACAAGAAGGAAACGGGATGGCGCACGCCTGGTATGGCAATTGGCTGCTCTGGTCCGCCGCGGGCGGCGTGGCGGTCTTGCTACTCATCGTCCTCGGCGTGATGCTGTGGCTGCGCGTCACCGCGATCCGCCGCGACGTGACCCGCACCCTGCGCATCATCGGTGACCGGTTGGTACGTGACGTGGTGCTGCCCGACGGTATCGGCGGTTTCGTACCGGTGGATGCCATCCTGTTGCGCGGCCGCCAGCTCTACGTGCTGGATATCCGCGATGTGGAAGGTGCGATCTTCTGTTCCGAGAAGATGGACGTGTGGACGGCCATGGGCCGCCGGCGCCGCTACCAGTTCAACAACCCGATCCGCCCCATGCATGACCGCGTGGCGGCGGTGAAGCTCGTGGCGCCTGGACTTGAGCCTGTGTCGCGTATCCTGTTCACTTCGCGCGGGCACTTCCCCAAGGGTCGTCCCGACGGGGTGCAGCTCCTGGAGGAATTCGCCCAACCACTGCTACGCGCGAAGCAGAAGGCACCGGTGGAGCTCGCCTCCGACGTGCAGGCCCTGTGGGCAACGGTCTGCGAAGCGGCCAACGTGGCGCCGGGCCGTGAGCGGCCGGAGCCTCTCAAGCGCGGATGAACAGTCGCGCCAGCCCCGTGAGCAGGGCGAAGGCCGCGAGCGACAAGAAATAGATCCCGCCGAACCAGAACCAGGCCTTGAGCCGCGGATGCCGGGCCGCGTTCAATGGTAATGCTCCCCGCTCTTCACCTTGCCGCTGAATATGTAGTAGCCCGCCACCGTGTAGGTGAGGATGATGGGCACGATCACCGCGAAGCCCACCAGCACGAAGAGCTGGCTGGAAGCGGGTGAGGCGGCTTCCTGGAAGGTGAGCGCCCGCGGCACGATGTAGGGCCAGAGGCTGATGATGAGGCCCAAGTAGGCCAGCATGAACAGGCCCACGCTGCAGTAGAAAGGAGCGTGGGAGCGCCGCCGGCGCAGGGCGTAGCCGCAGCCGGCTGCCAGCAGGAAGGTGGCGAAGGGGACCTGGGAGAGATAGAAGAAGTTCGGCAGCGAGAACCAGCGTTCGCGGATGGCCGGCTGCATGAAGGGCGTCCACAGGCTCACCACCGCCACCGCCGCCAGCATCAGGAACAGGGTGCGCTGCGCCATGCGGTAGCACCAGTCCTGCAGCGAGCCCTCGGTCTTCATGATCAGCCAGCTGGATCCCAGGAGCGCGTAGCCCGCCACCACCGCCAAGCCGGTGAACAGGCTGAAGGGCGTGAGCCAGTCGAACAGCCCTCCTGCGTACTGTCCGTCTTCCACCTTGAGACCCTGCACCACGGCACCCAGGGTGATGCCCTGGCAGAGGGCCGTGAGCATGGAGCCCAGGCTGAAGGCTATGTCCCAGAGGTAGCGGCTGCTATGGGCCTTGAAGCGGAACTCGAAGGACACGCCGCGGAAGATCAGCGCCATCAGCATGAGCATGAGCGGTATGTAGAGTCCCGAGAGCAGGATGGCGTAGGCCTTGGGGAAGGCCGCCAACAAGGCCACACCGCCCATCACCAGCCAGGTCTCGTTGCCGTCCCACACCGGCGCCACGCTGTTCATCATCAGGTCGCGATGCTCGTGGCTGCGGGCGAAGGGGAAGAGGATGCCGATGCCGAGGTCGAAGCCGTCCAACACCACGTAGATGGCGACGCCGGCGGCGATGATGCAGACCCAGATGAAGGGCAGGGCGGACATATCAGGTGTCCTCCACGCCGCCGAAGGCGGGTTTGGCCGGTGCTGATTCTCCGCCCGCCGGGTGCGCGGGCGTGTCTTCCGGACCTTTGCGGATGACTTTCAAGGCGTAATAGAGGTAGGCGGCCATCACCGCCGCGTACACGGCGATGAAGGCCAGCAAGGAGGCGAGCACTTGCCCCGCCGGCATCACCGTCGCCACGTCGGCGGTGCGCAGGATGCCGTAGACCACCCAGGGCTGGCGCCCGGTCTCGGCCACCCACCAGCCGGCCACGGTGGCGACGAAGCCCGCCGGGATCATCCACAGGGCGCCTTTCAGGAACCAGACAGGCGGGTCCGCTTCACGGCGCCGCAGCCAGTAAGCGCCGCACCAGGCATAGGCCAGCATCAGGAGGCCGAGGCCCACCATGACCCGGAAGGCGAAGAACACGATGGGGACCGTGGGCCAGTCCGCCGGCGGCGCCGAATCCAGGCCCGTGACCACGCCGTCGACGCGGTGCTTGATGATGAGGCTGCCCGCGTCCGGGATCTGGATGGCATAGCGGTTGGTGCGCGTATCCGTATCCGGCCAGGCGAACAGCACCAGGGGCGCATGATCCCGGGTGTCCCAGCGGCCTTCCATGGCGGCGACCTTGATGGGCTGGTAGCGCTCCACTTCCAGGCCATGCTGGTCGCCGGCCAGGATCTGCAGCGGGGCGATGAGCGCCGCGGCGAGGATCGCGAACCTCAGGCTGAAGAGCGCGAAGCGCCGTTCCTTGCCGCGCAGCAGGAGCCAGGCGGAGACACCGGCCACGAACATGCTGGAACTCAGGAGCGCGGCCAGGAGCATGTGCACCAGCCGGTAGGGGAAGGAGGGGTTGAAGACGATCTGCCACCAGTCCAGGGGCTGGAACACGCCATCCTTCAGCGCCGCGCCCGCCGGGGTCTGCATCCAGGAGTTGGCGGAGAGGATCCAGAACGCGGACATCACCGTGCCGGCCGCCACCAGCAGCGTCGCCGCGTAGTGCAGCTTCGGGCCCACCCGCTTCCAGCCGAACAGCATCACGCCCAGGAACCCCGCTTCCATGAAGAAAGCGGTAAGCACCTCATAACTCATGAGCGGGCCGATGACGCTGCCGGCGATGGCGGAGAAGCGGCTGAAGTTGGTGCCGAACTCGTAGGAGAGCACGATGCCCGACACCACGCCCACGCCGAAGGTGAGGGCGAAGAGCTTCACCCAGAAGAGGTAATGGCGCTTGTAGAGCGGGTCGCCGGTCTTGAGCCACAGGCCCTCGATGAACGCAAGGAACACCGCGAGCCCGATGGTCAGCGTCGGGAACAGGATGTGGAAGCTCAGCGTGAAAGCGAACTGCAGCCGCGAGAGCAGTACCGCGTCCATACCCTTAGTTACCTCACCCGGTCACCGGTCGTGGTGGTCCGCGATCACCTGCGCCACGCAGGCCGTGAGCTTCTTGCCCGTGGGCACGTGCAGGAACTCGTTGGGGCCGTGGGCGTTGGAGTGGGGGCCCAGGAGACCGGTGA
>DASYZF010000133.1:0-3317 GCA_035946515.1 Gammaproteobacteria bacterium
ACCGGTGACCAGGAACTGGGCCTTGGGGAACTTCTTGCCCAGCATGCCCATGAAGGGGATGCTGCCGCCGGTGCCCATGTACACCGCGTCCTTGCCGAAGTGGGCCTTGGAGGCCTTCTGCATGGACTTCTCCAGCCAGGGCGCCACCGGCGCCGCGTTCCAGCCGCCCATGGCGGAGTCCACCTGGAACTTCACCTTGGCGCCGTAGGGAGGCTTGGTCTCCAGCAGCTTCTTCACTTCCGCCCCGACTTTCTTCGCGTCGGCCGTGGGCGGCAGGCGGAAGGAGAGCTTGAGGGTGGTCATGGGTCGCAGCACGTTGCCGGCGTTGCCCAGGGCCGGGATGCCGTCCGCGCCGGTGACCGAGAGCGTCGGGCCCCAGGTGTTGTTGACGATGAGCTTCACCACGTCCTTGCTCAAGGGCTGCATGCCCTTCACGAAGGGCATCTTGGTGTAGACCGTGTTCTTCAGCACCTTGGCCACGCGCTTGATCTGCTGCAGGCGCTGGGCCGGGATCTTGGGTTTCAGGCTCTTCACCCTGGAGGCGCCGGTGGCGGAGTCCTCCACCCGGTCCAGCAGGCTGCGGACGATGCGGAAGCTGGAGGGCACGATGCCGCTGGCGGCGCCGGAGTGCACGCCCTCGGTGAGCACTTCCACCGTGAGCGTGCCCACCAGGTTGCCGCGCAGGGAGGTGGTGGTCCAGAGCTGCTCGTAGTTGCCGCACTCCGCGTCCAGGCACACCACCAGGCTCACGTCACCCAGGCGCTTGCCCAGGGCTTCGATGTAGTGAGGCAGGTCGTAGCTGCCGGATTCCTCGCAGCATTCGATGATCATCACGCAGCGGGCGTGGGGGATGCCCTGCTCCTGCAGCGCGCGGATCGCGGTCAGGGACGAGAAGGTGGCGTAACCGTCGTCGGCGCCGCCGCGGCCGTAGAGCTTGTCGCCGCGCATCACCGGAGTCCAGGGGGAGAGGCCCTCTAGCCAGCCGGTGAATTCCGGCTGCTTGTCGAGGTGGCCGTAGAGCAGCACCGTGTCCTTGCCCTCGCCGGGGATCTCCGCGAACAGGATCGGGGTGCGGCCCGGCAGGCGCATCACTTCCAGGCTCATGCCCTTGATGGGCTGGCGGCGGCACCAGTCGGCGGCGAGCTCCACTGCCTTGTCCATGTAGCCATGGGCCTGCCAGTCGGGATCGAAGTCCGGGGACTTGTTGGGGATGGCGACGTAGGTCTGGAGCGTCGGCAGGATGGACTCATCCCAGGCCTTGTCGGTGAAGCGCTTGAGCTCGTTCAGGTCCATGGCCATCTCCAAAGAGTAGGATCGTAGGCGGGAAGCGGATTTTACCCCAGGCCCGCAAGCGGTGGCAGCTTGAAGAACTCTTCTGCCGTGTGCGTGGTTTCTGTCGCAAGCTGCAGCGGCGGCTTGCCGACACAGGCGGCCACCACGTTGCAGATGTGGGCCAGGTGCATGGGTTCGTTGCGGTTCGAGGCAGGCTTCGGCGCTAGGTCGCGGGGGATGAGGTAGGGAGCATCGGTCTCGATCATGAGCCGCCCCGCCGGGATCAGGCTCACGCAATCCTTCAAGTGCCTGCCGCGGCGCTCGTCGCAGATCCAGCCGGTGATGCCGATGTGGCAGTCCAGGGACAGATAATCCTTCAGCTCCGCCGCGTCGCCCGTGAAGCAATGCACCACGGCGCGGCTGAGCCGGGAGCGGTAGCGGCCCAGGATCCGCATGAAATCGTGATGGGCATCCCGCTGGTGCAGGAACACCGGTTTGCCGTTCTCGGCGGCGAGTTCCAGCTGCATCTCGAACACCCGGCGTTGCGCGTCCTGGGGCGAGAAGTTGCGGAAATAATCCAGGCCGCATTCGCCGATGACCACCGTCTCCGGCTGAATGAGCAGTTCCTGGAGCTCGCCCGGGGTCGCGTCGCTGCAGTCCTTGGCATGGTGGGGATGCACCCCGGCGGTGGCGAATATGACACCGGGATGTTCCCCGGCCAGCTCCAGCGCCCGGCGGCTGTGGGCCGCGTCGCTGCCGGTGACGATGAAGCGGGTGACGCCAGCCTTGCGGGCCCGGGCCATGACCTCGGCCCGGTCCGCATCGAAGCTGTCATGGGTGAGGTTGGCCCCGATGTCGATGAGACCGGGATGGCGCGTGACATCTGTCATTCCATAGTCCTGATTAACATGACTGCCGCCGCTGCCGTGAGGAAGGCAGACTGCTCCGCATCTGGACGGGAGCCGCGGAGCCGCTGCGGCGCAAGTGTAAACTAACGACCGTTTTCTGTCCGGCCTGCTGACCACGAGGTAGATGAGATGCCTTTGGACCGGGAAGCCCTGGATGCCTTGAAGATGGACCGGAGTGCCGACGAGATGGCGCTGAAGCGCCGCACCCGCCCCTGGCTCATCGTCGGCGGCGCCGTGGTCCTGGGCCTGTCCCTGCTCATCTCCTGGCTGCTGTTCAAGCCTTCCTATATATCGGTGCAGACCGCCGCGGCGCACGCGGTGCAGGACAGCGCCGGTGGCGCGGCCGGCGCGCGGCTCCTGAACGCCTCCGGCTACGTGGTGCCGCGCCTGCAGGCGGTGGTGTCCTCCAAGGTCACCGGCAAGGTGCGGGAGGTGCTCATCGAGGAAGGCACGCATGTGAAGGCCGGCCAAGTGCTGGCGCGCCTGGACGATTCCACGGACCTGGATCAGTTGAACGTAGCCAAGAGCCAGTTCGCAGCCGCCCAGGCCCAGGCCGAGGAAGCCGAGGTGGAGCACGGCAACGCCGCCCGGGACCTCACGCGCACCAAGGCGTTGTTCGCGCGGCACCTGGTGAGCCAGTCGGACATGGACGCCGCCGCCACCAAGGAAGCGAGCCTGCAGGCTTCGCTCGACAGCGCCCGCCAGCAGGTGGGGGTGGCCCAGAACAACCTGGCCCTGGACCAGCAGCTCCTGGACGACACCGTGATCCGCGCCCCCTTCGCCGGGGTGGTGGTGTCCAAGGACGCGCAGCCGGGCGAGATGATCTCCCCCAACTCCGCCGGCGGCGGCAACACCCGCACCGGCATCGCCACCGTGGTGGACATGAATTCCCTGGAGATCGAGGTGGACGTGAACGAGGCCTACATCGGCCGCGTGCACGAGGGCCAGAAGGTGGACGCGGTGTTGGACGCTTACCCCGACTGGCACATCCCGTCGCACGTGGTGAGCATCATCCCCACCGCCGACCGGGACAAGGCCACGGTGAAGGTGCGCGTCGGCTTCGACAAGCTGGATCCGCGCATCCTGCCGCAGATGTCCATCCAGGTCTGGTTCCTGGGCGAGGAGGGCGGTGCGGCG
>DASYZF010000134.1:0-18670 GCA_035946515.1 Gammaproteobacteria bacterium
GGGCGCGCGGCACCGCACGGCTGCCGCCCGCGTCCTCGGTGCGTTCGTCCAGCAGTTCGAAGATGCTCTGACCGGCGGCGATGCCGCGCTGCAGGGGGGCGTTGATGTCGGTCACGTGCTTCAGCGGCGGCAGGATCAGCAGCATGGCCGCCAGGAAGGCGATGAAGGTGCCGGGGGTCACCTTCTGCCCCAGCACGACCACGATCACGGTGGCCACGCCCAGGCCGGCGATCATCTGGATGATGGGACTGGAGGCGGAGTTCACCAGCATCAGCTTGGTGTTGAGGTAGCGGTTGCGCTCGTTCACCTGGTCGAAACGCGCCGTCTCGTGGTCGTGGCCGCCGAACAGCTTCACGATGCGCTGGCCGGTGATCACCTCTTCCGCCACCTTGGTGACGTCACCCATCGAATCCTGGATGCGGCGGCTGTAGCGCCGGAAGCGCTCACTGATGTAGCGCGACAGCAGCGCGATCACCGGACCCAGCACCAGCATGATCAGTGCCAGCACCCAGCTCTGGTAGAACATCACGGCCAGGAGACCGACGATGGTGAGGCCATCGCGGAATATCACCGTGATGGCGTTGGTGCTGGCCTCGGCCACCTGCTCGATGTTGTAGGTGAGCTTGGAGACCAGCATGCCGGAGGACGAGACGTCGTAGTAGCCTGAGGGGAGCAGCAGCAGCTGGGAGAAGGTCTCGCCGCGGATGCGCTTGATGATGCTGCGGCCCACCCAGCTGATGTTGTAGGCGGCCAGGAAATCCGCGATGCCGCGCAGCAGGAACAGGCCGATCACCTCCAGCGGGATCAGGCGCATGCTGGTGAGGTCATGCAGCAGGATGCCCTTGTCCAGCAGCGGCTTCATGAGCAGCGTGAACGCCGATTGGGTCAGGGCATAGATGCTCATGCCGAGCATCGCCATGGCATAGCGCGGCCAGTACGGCAAGGCATAGGCGAGGAGGCGCCGATAGATATCCATGGCGCTGGCGGCTTGCGGCGTCTGCGTCATGGCTTAGGGCGTGGCCTTGGGTTGGGTGGTGAGGATCTGCAGCTGCGCGAAGCCGAGCGCCCCGGCCACGTCCATCACCGTCACCACCGACTGGTGGGTCGAGCGCGCATCGGCGCGCAGCACGATGGGCACGTCGCGGCGCTCGCCGGCCGCGGCCATGAGCGCCTCCCGCAACGTGGCCGGAGCGGTGTCCGCCACCGGCTTCTGGTTCACGTAGTAATGGCCTTCCGCGTCCACCGTCACTTCGATGCCATCAGGCTTGGTATAACTGGGAGGCGCGCCGGCGCTGGGGAGCTCCACCGCGAGACCGGGGTTCTCCACGAAGTGGGTGGTCATCACGAAGAACACCAGCAGCATCAACACCACGTCCACCAGGGAGATGAGGTTGAGCTCCGGGTCCTCCCACTTGGCGCGGTCACGCAGCTTCACGGTCGCCCCTGCGCTGCCATTCCGCCGGCGCCTGCTTGCCCTGCAGCGCGTTCATGAGGCGCATGGTCTCGCGCTCCATGCTCACCACCAGGTCCTCCACCCGTCCGCGCAGGTAGCGGTGCGCCGCGTAGGCCGGGATGGCGACCGCGAGACCCACCACGGTGGTGATGAGCGCCTCGGAGATGCCGCCCGCCAACGCCGCCGGGTTGCCGAGCCCCACCTGGGAGATGGAGGCGAACACCCGCATGATGCCGAGCACCGTGCCGAGCAGGCCCAGGAGCGGCGAGATGGTGGCGATGGTGCCGAGGGTGATCAGGTAACGGTCGAGCTCATGGACGATGTGCCGCCCGGCGTCGCCGATGGCGTCGTTCAGCACGTCGCGGGGCGAGTTGCGGTGCAGCAGCGCGATGGCGAGCAGCCTGCCCAGGGGCGAGCCGGTGCGCAAGGCCTGCATGCGCTCCTCGTCGAACTCGCCGTTGCGTATCCAGTGCCAGACCTGGGCCGCCAGGTGCTCGGGCGCCACCCGTTTGCCCTGCAGGGTCCAAAGGCGCTCGGCGACGATCGCCACCACGATGGTGGAACAGAGGATGAGCGGAGCCATCACCCAGCCGCCGGCTTTTATGATCTCGAACATGCGGCTCTCGCCTATATGAGACTGGAGGCATGATACTGGATTTTGGCCACAGAACGTACGCCGGCGAGGCTCAGCGCGCGGTCCAGAACCAGGCGTGATCCGGGCGCCAACGCATCACCACCGCGGGACGCGCGCCCGGGCGGAAGACCATGCGCACCGCACCGTCGCTGACGCTGTCCGCGAGCGCCGCCCCGGCGGCGGAGTAGCGCGCCACCACCTCCGGCTTGGGGAAACCCCAGCGGTTGCGATAGCCCACCGGGAACAGCACTTCCGTGGGCGCGACGGCGTCGACGAAAGCCGCTGTCGAGGAGGAATTGCTGCCGTGGTGCGGCGCCACCAGGAGATCGGTCTTGAGGGCCGGCGCTCCCAGCTCCAGCAAGCGCTGCTCGGACTTGCGCATGATGTCACCCGTGAGCAACGCGCTCCCACCCGCCCCGCTCACCTTGAGCACGCAGGAAGCGTCGTTGCCTCCCGCGGGCGCATCCGCGTCGGGATAGAGCACCTCGAAACTCACTCCGTCCCATCGCCACTGCTCGCCGCGCAGACAGGTACTGACGTCCGGGAACCGCCCTTCGGCACCCGATAGCACGGGCATGTGCGGATAAGCCTCCCGCAGCGAAGCGAGCCCGCCGGCGTGATCGCTGTCCCCGTGACTCACCACCGTGAGGTCCGGCGCGGCGATGCCCTGGGAGGCGAGATAGGGGATCACCACCTCACCGCCGGTGTCGGAGCCGGAACGGAACGAGGGCCCCGTGTCATAGACCAGGGTGTGATGGGCGGTGCGCACCACCGCCGAAAGCCCCTGCCCCACGTCCAGCAACGTCAGGTCGAAGCCGCCGACGGGGACGCCGGAGAGCGGCGCCACGAACAGGGGCAGCAGCAGCGCCGCTGCCGCGACCCGGCCCGGCATGCCGCGGGGCATGAGCAGCCAGACCGCGCCCGCGAGGGACAACAGCAACATCACCCCGCCCGGGGACGGCGAAGGCACGATCGCGGCTGGCCACTGGCTGAGCCGCTCCAGCAAGGGCCAGGTGAACCCGATCACGGCGGCGGACCCTTTGAACACCCAAGCCGCCGGGGCGGGTGCCCACGGCAGACAGAAGCAAGCCAACAGCACCAGCGGCACCACCAGCAGGCTGTACACCGGCACCACCACCAGGTTCGCCAGGGGTGCAGTGAGGCCGGCGTGCTGGAAGAAGAACGCCAGGAGCGGCAAGAGACCCACGCCCACCGCCCACTGGGTGCGCAGGATGTCCATGAGCCAACCCTGCGGCGCGCCGACGCGGGCCCCGAACACGAACAGGATGGCGGCCACGGCGCCGAAGGAAAGCCAGAAGCTCGCCTCGCCGGCCGAGAGCGGGTCCAGGATCAGCACACCCAGCATGGCGAGCGCCAGGGTGTCGCGGCTGCGCAGGTTGCGGCGCAGCACCGTGCCGAGCGTGAACGCCGCCAGCATGATGAGGGCCCGCTGTGTCGGCAAGGGGAATCCCGCCATGGCGGCATACAACGCGCCTGCCAGGGACGCGGCGAGGGCGGCGGCCACCGTGGCCGGACAACGCGAGCACAGCCGGGCATGGCGCCGCCAGAGGTGGTTCACCAGCAGGAACAGCAAGCCTGCCAGCACGCCGATATGCAGGCCGGCGATGGCCATGAGGTGCACCGTGTTCGTGGCCTGCAGCACCTGCCATTGGTCTTCGCTCAGGCCACCCTGATCGCCGGTGGCGAGGGCCACCACCATCCCTCCGAACTCATCGGCGCCGAGCACATGGCGGATGTGCCCGGCGAGAGCGCTGCGGGCGCGCAGCAACGGGTAACGCGTCTTCGCATCCACCCGCACCGCATCATGGGCCACATAGCCGGTGGCGCCGATGCCGTGGCGGAACAGCCACCCTTCGTAGTCGAAGGAGCCGGGATCCATGAACCCGCGCGGACGGCGCAGGCGCACACCGAAGCGCCAATGCTCCCCCGCTCCCGGCTTCGCCAGGGAAGGGTCCACGCTCAAACGGATGAGATCGGGTATGCCTGAGCCTGGTGCACGCCCTTCCAGGGATTCGACGCTGAACTCCAGCTCCTCGAGCCGCCCGCGCGTCGCGGGTATGGAATGCACCCAGCCCACGGCCGTGAGTTCGGTCCCTTCCAAGGCGGGATCGAGGCGCGAGGCGAGATGGGACTGGGAGAGATACCAGCACCAGGCGAAGCCGAGGGGCAGGCACAGCAGCCAGCGCAGGCGATGCCGCGGCAGGAACAACAAGGCGAAAGGCGCACACAGGGCGGCGACCTGGCCGCCGGGAGGCAGCTCGGGCAAAGCCAGGAGCACGAGCGTCCCGGCCAGCATCGCGGCAGCGGCCTTCCACATGGTTCCGTTTTGCCTCCCGAAAAGTGGATAATGGCCCGTCCCACCCCTTGGGACCCCGGGCGCGGTTTATATATAGTTCATCATTAATTAATAACTATCCGCTCGCCCTGAAATATCTTCATGATTAGCCGCTCATCCTTGTCGGCAGCCCGTGGAGTCGCGGAACGATGGCCCGCAAGTTCCTGAACAAGTTCCTGCCCGACCGGGAAGCCATCCATGCCAAGCTGCATGGCAAGTGGTATATGCGGCCTTTCGACCTGCTGTTGCACGATCCCGCTATCTGGCACATCAGCAGGCGCGGGACGAGCCGCGCCCTGGCTCTCGCTGCCTTTACCTGCTGCATGCCCATACCCGGGCACAGCTTATTGGCGGTATTTGGGGCGATTTATTGGCGCATAAACCTGCCGGTGGCCGTCGCCGGAGTCTGGATAAACAACCCCTTGACCATAGGGCCGATCTACTTCTTCGGCTACAAGCTCGGGGCCTGGCTGCTGCATACCCGGCCGCGGCACCTCCCGGACCAGATGAGCGTGGAATGGCTGATCGCGGAGTTCCGGCACATATGGGTGCCGCTGTGGACGGGCTGCGTGGTGGAAGGTCTCTTGTTCGCGCTCATCGCCTACGCCACCCTGGACGTGGCCTGGCGCCTGTCCATCACAGGACGCTGGAAGCTGCGGCAGGCGGAGCGCCGGGAGCGGGACCAGTAGCGCCGGGGTCCCGGAGACGCCCGTCCACGAGGTGCAGGATGCGCTGCATGCGTCCGGCCAGCCTGAGATCGTGGGTCACCAGCACCAGGCTGGTGGCGAGTTCCCGGTTCAATTCCAGCATCAGTTCGTAGACCTGCTCGCCGGTATGGCTGTCCAGGTTGCCGGTGGGTTCGTCCGCCAGCACCAACGCGGGACGGTGCACCAGCGCCCGGGCCACAGCCGCCCGCTGGCGTTCGCCGCCGGAGAGCTTCGCCGGCCGATGGGTCAGCCGCTGCCCCAAGCCCACGCGCTTCAGCAGATCCACCGCCCGTCCTTCCGCTTCCTCGGGTTCCGTGCCGCCCACGAGCAGGGGCATGGCCACGTTCTCCACCGCCGTGAACTCCGGCAGCAGGTGATGGAACTGGTAGACGAAACCGATGGAGCGGTTGCGCACCTGGCCGCGTTCCGCGTCGCTCATGGCGCTGATGGCGCCGCCGCCCACGTAGACCTCGCCGGCGGTGGGCGTGTCGAGGCCGCCCAGGAGGTGCAGCAAGGTGCTCTTGCCGGAACCGGAGCTGCCCACCACCGCCACGCATTCCCCGGCGGCGACGGACAGGTCCACGCCGTTCAGCACCTCCACCTTGTACTCGTTCTCCGTGAAGTGCTTCACCAGCCCTTCGCAGCGCAGGATGGGCCGCGACTCGCGCGTCACCGTGGTCTCCGCCGAGCGCGCCGTCGCGTCCCTCGCAGCCGCATCGCGCGGGGCGCTATTCATAGCGCAGCGCCTCCGCCGGCTGGGTGCGGGCCGCACGCCAGGCGGGATAGAGGGTGGAGAGCACCGTGAGCAGGAAGCTCGCGATGGTGATCTTGAGCACGTCGCTCACGTAGATGTCCGCCGGCAGGTCGCTGATGTAATAGACGCTGGAAGGCAGGAACTCGGTGTGGAAGACCCGCTGCAGGAAATGCATGATGTCGTTCAGGTTATGGGCCAGCACCACGCCCAGCACCAGCCCCGTCACCGTACCCAGGAAGCCGATGATGGTGCCCTGCACGATGAAGATACCCATGATGGAGCGCGGCGCGGCGCCCAGCGTGCGCAGGATGGCGATATCCGCCTGCTTGTCCGTCACCGCCATCACCAGGGTGATGGCGATGCTGATGGCCGCCACCAGTTCGATGAGCGACAGGATCACGAACATGACGGTCTTCTCCATGGCGATGGCCTTGAAGAAGTTCACGTGGTCCTGGGTCCAGTCACTGACGTAATAGGCGCCGCCGAAGTCATCCACCAGCTGGCGCGCCACGGCCGGCGCGATGAACTTGTCGTCGAGCTTCAGGCGCACGCCGCTGACGGCATCGTCCATGCCGTAGAGCGCTGCGGCGTCCTTGATGTTGATGAGCGCGAGACCCCGGTCGTATTCGTACATGCCGGCGTCGAAGATGCCCGTGACCGTGAAGCGGCGGAAACGCGGGATGAGGCCGGCGGGTGTGACGTTGCCCTGGGAGATCATCAGGATCACCTTGTCGCCCGGAGCCACGCCCAGGGAGAAGGCCAGGTCCTTGCCGAGCACGATGCCGTAGCTGCCGGGGGTCAGGCTCGCCAGGCTCCCGGCGGCCATGCGCTGCCCCACTTCCGAGACCGTGCCTTCCAGGTCCGGCTGCACGCCCCGTACCTCGGTGCCGCTCATGTTGGAGCCGTTGGCGAGCATCGCCTGGTCCTCCACGTAGGGCGCGGCGCCGGTGACATGGGGCTGTTTCAGCACCCGCTCCCGCACCGCCGGCCAGTCGTGCAGGCGGTTGTCGAAACCGGAGACCGTGGCGTCGGCGGTCATGCCCAGGATGCGGTCGCGCAGCTCGTTCTGGAAGCCGTTCATCACCGAGAGCACGGTGATGAGCGCCATCACGCCGATGGCGATGGAGACCAGCGACATCCCGGAGATGAAGGAGATGAATTGGTTGCGGCGCTTGGCACGGAAGTAGCGCAAGCCCACGTACAGGGGGAAAGGTCTAAACATAGGGGCGCATTATAAGGGGTGTTCAGGGAGTGACCACGGGCACGGGCCGGTGGAGCCGGACCTCTGCGGGCGACACCCGAGCCGCATAGGCCACCACTTCCACGCCGGCCGCCAGCGCCTCGCGCAAGGTGGCGCCGTAGACGGGATCGATGTCATCCGCGGGCCGCACCTCGGACACATCGTCCCGTTGCACGCAGAAGCAGAGCACGGCCCGCTGCCCGGCCGCCACTTGCTCCATGAGTTCCCTAAGGTGCCGGCTCGCCCGCTCGCTCACCGCGTCTGGGAACAAGGCCACGCCGTCCGTGACCGCGGCGGTGACGTTCTTCACCTCGAGACAGCAGTCGGGCCGGCGGCCGGGGTCCCGCAACAGGAAATCCACCCGGAAACCCCGGTGGAGCTTCACCTCACCCCGGATCTCCGGGTACCCGGCCAGTTCCGGGAGCGTCCCGTTCAGGAGCGCCTCCCGCACCAGGGCATTGGTGCGGCCTGTGTGTATCCCCACCCAGACCCCGGGCAAGGCTTCCACCAGTTCCCAGCTCAAGGGGTACTTGCGATCCGGGTTGGCGGCGCGGCTGAGATACACCGCCATCCCCGGTTCCGCACAACCCAGCATGGCTCCCGTGTTGGGGCAATGGACCGTGGTGCGGTGGCCATCCGGCAGCTCCACATCCGCCAGGAAGCGCTTATAACGGCGTATCAGGCGGGCCGGCAGTAGGGGTGGGTCGAAGCGCATGCCAGAGCATAAGCCTTTATGTAAAGAAATCCAGCTAAGTCGATGCTATAGATGGGTTTTTATCCCTGTTACAGATGATATAGTTAAGGCAACTCCTGAAGGAGAGCTTTCCATGGTCCGTGCTGTCCTGCCTACCCTCCTGGCGATCACCCTAGGATGCGCCCTGTCCGTCGCCTGGGGCGCGGATGCGACACCGGCCCCGGCACCGACCACGGCGGCGCCCGCCGAGGTGATCCCGCCGGCGGCGACTACCCCATCAGCCCCGGCTGCCGCGATGGTGACCCACAAGATCCTCAAGCACGTGAAGAAGAAGCACCCGGCAGCGGCGGCCGCCACCACCGCGACCCCAGCCGCTGCCACCGTCGCGAGCAGCGTCAGTGCTCCCGCGGCCGTCAGTGCGCCGGCCCCTCAAGCTGCGACCGTAGCCGCTGCTCCCGCTGCGGCGAGCGCCTCCGCTCCGGCTGCCGCCAGCGCCGTGGCTCCCGCCGCCAGTGCTCCTGCCGCCGCGGCACCCGAGTCCGCTCCTGCCGCTGAAACGGCGCCGGCCGCCGCCCCCGCACCGGCGATGTCCGGCGCCATGCCCCAGATGCCGGTGCGCGGCATGGACATGGCCAACGTGGAACACATCTTCGGCGCGCCGCTGGAGAAGCAGGACGCGGTGGGCAAGCCGCCCATCACCCGCTGGGTCTATGCCGATTACGTGGTTTACTTCGAGTACAATAAGGTCTTGCACACGGTGCTGAAAGCCGCGCCTTTCTCGTCTCCCGGCGCCTGACGTCACCGCGAAAAGCCCTGGATACATCCGCCGCGTGAGCGGTGCCGCCCTTGAACCCGGCGGCACGTCACGCGGTTTGCTTTAGGTGGACCCCGGATGAGTTACCGACTGCCTCCCGAATGGGCGCCCCAGAGCGGCGTCATGCTCACCTGGCCCCGTTCCGACGTGGAATGGAACCCGGACTACGCCTCCGCGGAACGCTGCCACACGGCCATCGCCAAGGAGCTCAGCCTGCGCTCCAAGGTGATCATCACCTGCATGGACGAAGGCCATGCGGAGCGCATCCGCGGCTACGTGCAGGCCGCCGGCGGGCGGGTGGAGAACCTGCGCATTTACCCCTTCCCCTCTAACGACGCCTGGGCCCGTGACCACGGCCCCATCACCGTGCTCAAGGACGGCAAGCTGACGCTGCTGGATTTCATCTTCAACGGTTGGGGCGAGAAATATCCCCATGCCGAGGACAACCGCTTGAGCCGCCGCCTGCTTGCGGCCGGCGCCTTCGGCGCTCTGCCCATGGAGAGCATCGAGCTGGTGCTGGAGGGCGGCAGCATCGAGGTGGATGAGGAAGGCACCCTGCTCACCACCGAGAGCTGCCTGCTCAACAAGAACCGCAACCCGAAGCTCTCCCGGGGCGAGATCGAGGCCTTGCTGAAGAAGTATCTGGGTCTCGATCGGATCCTGTGGCTCAAGCACGGTGCCATCGACGGCGACGATACCGACGGCCATGTCGACACCCTTGCCCGGCTCTGCGACAACCGCACCATCGCCTACCAGGCCTGCGAGGACCGTAGCGACCCCCACTACGCGGGCCTCAAGGCCATGAAGGGCGAACTCAAGGCCCTGCAGCGCAAGGACGGCCAACCCTACACCCTCGTGCCCCTGCCCTGGCCCCAGCCGATCATCGACCACACGGGGCGGCGCCTGCCCGCCACCTACGCCAACTTCCTCATCATGGACACGGCCGTGTTAGTGCCGACTTATAATGACCCGGTGGATGGGGCAGCCTTGCAGGCCGTGGCCCGTTGCTTCCCCGGCAAGGAGATCGTAGGCGTACCCTGCCGGTCCCTGATCCACCAGTACGGCAGCCTACACTGCGTGACCATGCAGTTCCCCAAGGGCGCGGTCCCCTGAAGAGGCCCGAAAACATGAGCGGCAAGAAGATGTTGAAAGTCGGACTGGTGCAGCAGAGCTGCAGCGACGACCGTGGGCGCAACCTGCAGGAGAGCATCAAGGGCATCCGCGACGCGGCCAAGCAGGGTGCCAAGCTCGTACTGCTGCAGGAGCTGCACACCGGCCCCTACTTCTGCCAGACGGAGGACACCAAGGTCTTCGACCTGGCAGAGTCCATTCCAGGTCCCTCCACCCAGGAGCTGGGCGCTGTGGCCAAGGAGCTCGGCGTGGTGATCGTGGCCTCGCTGTTCGAGCGCCGTGCACCCGGCCTCTATCACAACACCGCCGCGGTGCTGGAGAAGGATGGCAGCCTCGCCGGCATCTACCGCAAGATGCATATCCCGGACGATCCGGGTTACTACGAGAAGTTCTATTTCACGCCCGGCGACCTGGGGTTCCACCCCATCCAGACCTCCGTGGGCAAGCTCGGGGTGTTGGTGTGCTGGGACCAGTGGTATCCGGAAGGCGCGCGCCTCATGGCGCTGGCCGGCGCCGACATGCTGCTCTATCCCACCGCCATCGGCTGGGTGGAGGAGGACGCGGCGGACGAACAGGCCCGGCAACGAGACGCCTGGATCACCATCCAGCGGTCCCATGCGGTGGCTAATGGTTTGCCGGTGCTGGTGTGCAACCGCACTGGCTTCGAGAAGGATCCCTCCGGCGTGGGTGGCGGCATAGACTTCTGGGGTTCCAGCTTCGTGGCCGGCCCCCAGGGCGAGATCCTGGCCCAGGCCGCACCCAAGGGCGCCACGGTGCTGGTGACGGACATGGACCTCGGCCGCTCGGAAGCCGTGCGGCGCATCTGGCCTTATCTGCGCGACCGGCGCATCGATTTCTACGACGACATGCGCAAACGCTTCAGAGATTGAAGTTCACTTCTTGATTGATGGTTGAGAAAGCGGTCACGATCCTCGCGCCCGCCGCGGAAGGCAGCTTGCCGCCGCTGCAACGCTGGGGACAACTCTACGGCAGCAGCCCTGGCCTCGTGCTGGCGGAGGCCGCGTCGCGCCTGAGTGCTCCCCTGCTCGTGGTGGCGCCCAGCGCCCGGGATGCGGAACGGCTCGCCACCGAGCTGCGTTTCTATCTCACGGACCCCACGCTCCCGGTGCTGGCCTTCCCGGACTGGGAGACCTTGCCCTACGACCTCTTCTCGCCCCACCAGGACATCGTCTCGGAACGGCTCGCCACCCTGTCCCGCCTCTTCGACCTGAAGCGCGGCGTCGTGGTGCTCTCCGCCGCCACACTCATGCAACGGCTCCCGCCCCGGGAATACGTGCTGGGCAGCACCCTGCTCTTCAAGGCCGGCACGCGCCTCGACATGGCGTCCTTGCGTCAGCGCCTCGCCGCGGCGGGCTACGCCAGCGTGAGCCAGGTGATGGAGCATGGCGAATTCGCGGTCCGCGGCTCGCTCCTGGACGTCTTCCCCATGGGAAGCCCGGTGCCCTACCGCATCGACCTCTTCGACGATGAGATCGAGTCCATCCGTATCTTCGATCCCGAGACCCAGCTTTCGAAAGACAGGTTGGAGGATCTCACCCTGCTGCCGGCCCGGGAGTTCCCGCTGCACGAAGAAGGCATTCGTGGGTTCCGGCAACGGTACCGGGCCCGCATAGAAGGGGATCCTCAGCGCAGCGTGATCTACCGGGATGTGTCCGATGGCATCGCCACCGGCGGCGTCGAATACTACCTACCCTTGTTCTTCGAGACCACCGCGAGCCTCTTCGATTACCTGCCGGAGGGAAGCGCCATCGCGGAAGTGGACGACACCGGCAGCGCCCTCGCCCAGGCCTGGGAGCAGATCGGAGAGCGCTACGAACAGCGTCGTCATGACATCGAGCACCCGCTCCTCAAACCCGAAGAGGTATGGCTCACGCCCCAGATCGTGACGGAATCGGCGGCACAGCATCCGCGCATCCTGTTGCAAGCCTTCGAGCATCCGGGAAACCCGGCACACAACTTCGCCACCGCGGCCTTGCCCTCCCTGCGCATCGACAGCCGTGCCACGGAGCCGGCCGAGAAACTCCTGACATTCCTGAAGGATCACCCGGGCCGGGTGCTGTTCGCGGCCGAATCCACCGGCCGCCGCGAATACGTGAGCGACCTGCTGGCCAAGCGTGACCTGAAACCCACGCCGATGCAGGGTTGGAACGAATTCCTGGGAAGCGATGAGCGCCTCGCCATCTGCGTGACTCCTCTGGAGCGGGGACTGAACCTGCCGGAAGCACGGTTGCTGGTGCTCACGGAGGAGCAACTCTTCGGGGAACGGGCCCGGCAGGCGAGCCGACGCGTCACTCGCCGCGACCCGGAAGCCATCATCCGCGACCTTACGGATCTCGCTCCCGGCGCACCGGTGGTGCATGAACAGCACGGCGTGGGCCGCTACTTGGGGTTGGAGATCCTGGATGTGGGCGGCTTCGAGACCGAGTTTCTGCGGCTGGAATATGCCGAAGGGGCAAAGCTCTACGTGCCCGTCTCCTCCCTGCACCTCATCAGCCGCTACAGCGGCAGTGCACCGGAGCACGCTCCCTTGCACAGGCTCGGGAGCGGCGATTGGGAGAAGGCCCGGCGCCGCGCGGCGGAACAGGTACGGGACGTGGCGGCGGAGCTCCTGGACCTCTACGCGCGGCGCGCCGCCCGCCAAGGCCACGCTTTCAAGCTCGACAGCGTGGATTACCAGGCCTTCGCCGAGGGTTTCCCCTTCGACGAGACCCCGGATCAGCTCAAGGCCATCGAAGGCGTGGTGATGGACATGACCCGCGGCCAGCCCATGGACCGGGTGATCTGCGGCGACGTGGGTTTCGGCAAGACCGAGGTGGCGCTCAGGGCCGCCTTCGTGGCGGTGCAGGGCGGCAAGCAGGTGGCGGTGCTGGTGCCCACCACCCTGCTCGCCCAGCAGCATGCCCAGACCTTTCAGGATCGCTTCGCGGACATGCCGGTGCGCATCGAGGTGCTGTCCCGCTTCCGCTCCGGCAAGCAGCAGCAGGACGCCCTCAAGTCCCTCGCTGATGGGAAAGTGGAGATCGTCATCGGCACCCATGCGCTGCTGAAACCCGAGATCCGCTTCAAGGACCTAGGCCTCGTGATCGTGGATGAGGAACATCGCTTCGGCGTGAACCACAAAGAGCAGCTGAAGAAGCTGCGGGCGGAAGTGGATGTACTCACCCTCACCGCCACGCCCATCCCCCGCACCCTCAACATGGCGCTGGCCGGCCTGCGTGAGCTTTCCATCATCGCCACGCCCCCCGAGGAACGGCTCGCGGTGAAGACCTTCGTGAGTGAGTGGCAGGACGGGCTCATCCAGGAGGCCTGTTTCCGGGAGATCAAGCGCGGCGGCCAGGTCTATTTCGTGCACAACAGCGTGGATGACATCGAGAAGCGCGCCGCGGAAGTGGCGAAGCTCGTGCCTGGGGCGCAGATCCGGGTGGCCCACGGACAGATGCGGGAACGGGATCTGGAGCAGGTGATGCTGGACTTCTACCACCGCCGCTTCAACATCCTGGTGTGCACCACGATCATCGAAAGTGGTATAGATGTTCCGACCGCCAACACCATCGTCATCGACCGGGCCGACAAATTCGGTCTGGCGCAGTTGCATCAGCTGCGTGGCCGGGTGGGCCGCTCCCACCACCTGGCCTACGCCTACCTCGTGATCCCGCCCCGCAGTCTCATCACCGCCGACGCCTTGAAGCGCCTGGAGGCCATCGAATCCCTGGAGGAACTGGGTGCGGGCTTCACCCTCGCCACCCACGACCTCGAGATCCGGGGCGCCGGCGAGCTCCTGGGGGACGAACAGAGCGGCCAGATCCAGGAAGTGGGCTTCTCCCTCTACTCGGAGCTGTTGGAACGGGCGGTGAAGGCCCTCAAGTCCGGAAAGCAGGTGGACCTGGACGCGCCGCTCGATCACGGCCCCGAGATCGACCTGCACATCCCGGCGCTCCTGCCCACGGACTACATGCCGGATGTGCACCTGCGGCTCACCCTCTACAAGCGCATGGCGAGCTGCAAGTCCCAGGCCGAACTGGACGATATGCAGGTGGAGATGATCGACCGCTTCGGCCTATTGCCGCCCCAGGCCAAGAGCCTGTTCCACATCGCCGAACTCAAGCTCAAGGCCGTGTCCCTGGGCGTGCGCAAGATCGAGGCGGGACCGGCAGGCGGACGCATCCAATTCGGCACCGACACGCCGGTGGAACCTATCACCGTGATCAAGCTCATCCAGCAGCAGCCGAAAACCTATAAACTGGACGGACAGGACCGGCTGCGCTTCATCATGGACCTGGAAGACCGCCAGGCCCGTCTCACAGCCGTCGAGACGCTGCTCGACCGCCTCGGCAAGTCGGCCGCCTGAAACCGGATACCGTCGGAGTGCCTACGTGAAGACCACCACTGCCCTCGTCGCCACCCTGCTCCTGGCTTCGGCCTCCCTCGCCTTCAGCGCCTCCTCTCCCGCTCCTGCCGCCCAGGCGCCGGCACCCAATTGGTACGACGTGGAAGTGATCGTGTTCCGCTCGCTCGATCCTGCAGCCGGCAGCAACGAGAGCTGGCCCGCGGATCCCGGCAGCCCGGATTGGAACGGCGCCGTGACTCTCAGCCCCCCTGACTCTCTCGCCGCGCCGATCCCCTATCAGCAGCTCTCGCCGGTGGGCGAGCAGCTTGACGAGGAATGGACACGCCTGAAGCGGTCCCACGATTACCAACCGTTGCTGCATGTGACCTGGGTGCAGCCGGCCCTGGACCGGGCCAGCGCATCGGCGGTGCGCATCGGCGTGCCGCCCACCGCGGTCCCGGCCGCGTCCAGCCATGCCTCCATGTCCACACCGGCTCCCGCAGCCGTCACCGGCACAGCACCCCTCCAGGCGACGCTCACCTACGGGGAGGCCAAACTCAGCACCACCGGCCCCTATCTGCATTTCGATCTGGACCTGGTGTTGCAAGGCCCCGTGGCCAGGAACCTCTGGCCCAGCACTGCCATCAACACCACCGTGATGGTGCCGCCTTCCGCGACGGCGCCAGCCGCCTTGCCGGCAGCTCCCCGGTTCCAGCTCTACCGGCTGCGCCAGGACCGGCGCGTCGACGTGGGCAAGATCAGTTACTTCGATCAACCGCTGTTCGGCGCCATCGTGCTGGTGACGCCCGTCAGGAAGCCCTGAGGCCGTAGCCCTTCAAGCCCCCAGTTTGAATTCCCCCCTGGGGTAATGTTGCTCCAGGGCATGGAGCGCATGCTTCCATTCGGCATTAGCGTGCAAGGCCGCGCGCGGCAACCCACCCCGACCGTGCAGCCGCGCCAGCCGCCATTGGGCGGCAGGATTGGCTTCTGCTTTCAGACCATCGAGGATCGCGATCACACCGGCACGGCTGTTGCATACCGGCAGCATGTCGCAGCCCGCGGCCAGGGCCGCCTGGGCCCGGTGCAGATAATCGCCGGCTTTCTCCGCCCCCCGCATGCTGAGGTCGTCGCAGAATATCGCGCCCTTGAACCCCAGTCTCCCGCGCAGTTCATCCTGGATCCAGCGGCGTGAGAGGCTCGCCGGCACGTCATCTACCTGCGGGTACAGCACATGGGCCATCATCACCGCCGGCAGATCCAGGCGCATGAGCCGTTCATAGGGTCTGAGGTCCTGCTGCCGGATGTCCTCGAGTGGACGTTCGTCCACCGGCAGCATGTGGTGGGAATCCCCCTCCACCGCCCCATGTCCCGGGAAATGCTTGGCACAGGCGCCCATGCCGACGCGGCGCATCCCCAAGAGCCAGGCCCGGGAGAGTTCCGATACGGCTTCCGCGCCGCGATGCAGGGCCCGATCCCCGATGATGTCGCTGCGACCATAATCCAGATCCACCACCGGCGCGAAACTCAAGTCCACACCGGAAGCGCGCAGCTCCGCCGCCATGAGCCAGGCGGAGAACTCCGTGAGTCGCCCAGCCTCCTTCGGGTCTTGATCGTAGAGCCGGCCAAAGAGCCGTGCCGGCGGCAGTTCCACGAAACCCATGCGGAAGCGCTGCACCCGCCCACCCTCCTGATCCACGGCGACCAAGAGCGGAGGTGTGCGCAAGGCATGGATGGATGCCACCAAGGCCTCCAACTGGGCCGGATCCGCGTAGTTGCGGGTGAAGAAGATCACGCCGCCCACCAGGGGGTGTTGCAGTATCTCCCGGTCTTCCGGCCTGAGCTCCGTATCGGCCACATCCACCATCAGGGACCCGAGGCTCAAGGCTTGCTCCTTTCGAACACGGCGATGGATTCCACATGAGAAGTATGGGGAAACATGTCCAGCACACCCGCACGCGCCAGCCTCCAACCCTGCTCCGCCACCAATGTCTTCGCATCACGCGCCAGGGTCGCCGGATGGCAGGATACGTATACGATCTTCTGCGCCCCAAAGCGTGGGAAGTGGGCGATGATCTCCTTCGCTCCCGCCCGCGGCGGATCCAGCAAGATGTGCTGATATCGCTGCTTGGCCCAGGTCCCGTCGATGTCTTCGGCGAAGAGATCCGCCTGGTGGAAATCCACGTTGTCGATCCCGTTGCTCTCCGCATTCTTGCAGGCCCGCTGCACGAGTTCGACCTCCCCCTCCACCCCCGTCACCTGCCCCGCGATCCTGGCCAGCGGCAGTGTGAAGTTCCCCAGGCCGCAGAACAGGTCCAGGACATGGTCAGCGGGTTCCACGGCGAGCTCCTGCAGCGTGAGCTCGACCAAGCGCCGGTTGATCTCGCCGTTCACCTGGGTGAAATCCGCGGGTCGGAAATGGATGGCTACACCGGATTCCGGCAGGCGGTAGTACAGGTTAGCCCCCCCGCCCCGCAATGGCATCACGCTGTCAGCCCGCCCCGGTTGCAGGTATATGCGCACGCTGTGCCTGTCTTCGAAGGCCGCGAGCTTGGCCCGATCTTCATCGCTGGGATGGCTGAGCACCCGGATGGACATGACCATGACTTCGTCCCCCACGGCAACTTCCAGCTGTGGGACGCGATCGGCGATGCTGAGGCTGCTCAGCAGTTCACCGATGGCTGCGATCATCCCCCCGACCTTGGGATCCAGTACATCGCAATGCTTGATATCCGCCACCAGGGGGCGATGTCGCTCCTTGAAGCCCACGAACACCCGCTCCCCGTTCTTGTGGGCAGACAGGCGCGCCCGACGCCGGTAGCCCCAGACCGGACCCGTGAGGGGCTCAAGGAGTTCCGCGGGTTCCAGGCCACCGATACGCCGCAGGTTGTCCAGCAGCGTCTGCTGCTTGGCGGCGATCTGAGCTGCGGGTTCCAAGTGCTGGAGGCTACAGCCGCCGCAGACACCGAAATGGGCGCAGCGCGGCGTCACCCTTTGAGGGGAGGCTTTTAGCAGGATCTCGATCCTGGCCTCGTCGTAGTCCTTATGACGGCGGCGCAAACGGAAAGTGACTTCCTCGCCTGGTAGCGCGTCTTCTATGAAGACGGTCTTGCCGGCGAGACGCGCGATACCGCGGCCATCGTGGGACAAGGCGGTGACCGTGACGGGCACGGCCTGGACCGCTGCTCCGCCTGCGGCTCTCGACCTGCTCATGCCCCGTCTGCGGCCGGCCAGGCGGCCAAGAACTCATCCAGATGGGGTTTGGCAGCTTTCTTCAGGCTCTCCCGCACCACGGTGCACTCGCGCCGGTACTCATCCATGCCCATGTTGCCCCGCAGCAGCTCGAAGCGCAGGTATAGAAGATAGGTGTTGAGGGCGTCGGTCTCGCAGTAGTCCCGGATACCAGCCAGGTTGCCCTTCACCCACTCCTCCCACACGTGGCTACCCTGCATGCCGAGCTTGCCGGGGAAGCCGCAGAGCTGGGCCATCTCATCCAGGGGCGCACCGCCGCGGCCCTGGAATAGGCTGAGCACGTCCATGAGATCGGTGTGGCGCCAGTGGTATCGGGAGATGTAGTTGTTCCAGCGGTAGGACTGGTCGTTGTCGCCCGTCTCCCAGAAGCGCGGTGCGCTCAAGCCATGGCGCAGAGCCCGGTAGTTGAGCACCGGGAGATCGAAACCGGAGCCATTCCAGGACACGAGGTCCGGGGTGAACTTCTCGATGCCTTCGTAGAAACGCGACACCAGCTCGGCTTCATCCGACTCCGGGGTCCCCAGGGTCCAGACCTTGAAGCCGTCCCGGTTCCGCATGGCGATGGAGATGGCCGCCACCCGGTGCAGGTGCAGCGGCAGGAACTCGCTGCCGCCCGTCTCCTGGCGGCGTTTCTGGAGCATGGCCCGGCCCACGTCCTCGTCCGACAGGCCCTCTAGGCCGTAGAGGCGCCGCCCCCCTTCCAGGTCAGGGATGGTCTCTATGTCGAAGGCCAGTACGTTCATGGACCCCGCCTCAGCCGCAAACCGCGGCGAATGGGGCAGTTTAACAAATCCCCTCAACTAGGCCGACGCCTTTGACGCAGGCAGGGGAAACCTTCACCATGACCATGAGGACGGATGTCATACCGTCCACCGGGGATAACAAAAAATGACCTCCGAGAATCAGGACTCCCTCGAGGCCGCATTGCGGGCGCTCAGACCCGAGATCCGCGACATGCTGGCGGAAGACCTGCCGGCGGATCACCGCAGCGCCGAGCAGGCCTTCGCCGCTGCCCAATGGGCTTCGCTCCAGTCCTATGTACACCGCATCAACGGCTCCGCCTCCTTCTGCCATCTGGCTGACCTGAAGGCGGTCTGCAGCCGGATCGAGGCAGGTCTCAAGCAGCAGCAACCCGCCGATCAATCGGGGATGCAGGATTTGGCCCGGGAAATCGGCCGGGTGGTCACGGCAATCGGCGCCTTGGAGAGGGTCTGAAAAACATGCCTGCAAGGCCTCTCAGGGCGTGCAGTGTAAAAATACATTCTGTAAACTTGCTTCGGCCGTGAATCG
>DASYZF010000135.1:0-3381 GCA_035946515.1 Gammaproteobacteria bacterium
GCCCTCAAGAACAACAAGTTCCTGCTGGCCTTCCAGCCGGTGGCGAGCCTGACCGGCGAGCCCACCGACCTGCACGACGTGCTGGTGCGCATGCGCGGCGACAAGGACGAGGAGATCCCCCCCAAGGACTTCCTGCCGGCCGCTGAGCGCATCAACATGATGACCGCCATCGACCGCTGGATCCTGGAAGGCTCCATCAGCGCCATGCAGGAGCGCCTCAAGCAGGGCCGCACCAGCAGCCTGTTCGTGCGCCTCTCGGACCAGTCGCTCACCGACAAGGGTATGCTGGGTTGGATCGAGAAGCTGCTGGCCGGCGCCAAGGGCATAGCGGCCGAAAACCTGATCTTCGAAATCCCGGAGAAGTCCGCGGAGAAGTACCTGACCGACACCAAGTCCTTCGCCGACGGGGTACGCAAGTTCAAGTGCCGTTTCGCCCTCGAGCACTTCGGCATCGGCCACGATCCGATGCACACCCTCGACCTCATCAAGGACGTGGATTACCTGAAGATCGACGGCTCCATCAGCGCCATACTGGCCACGGACCCCAAGAAGCACGAAATGGTGAAGAGCCTGGTGAAGCGGGCCCAGGACGCCGGCATCAAGACCGTGGCGGAACGGGTGGAGAAGCCCGAGACCATGGCGGTGCTTTACACCTTGGGGATAGAGTTCATCCAGGGCAACATCGTGCAGGAGCCGGAGGTGGTCATGAGCGACACCCGGGCTCCTCGGTAGCGGACTGCAGATAACCCGCTGAGTACTTCGTTGCGGGCTCCTTCGCAATCCTCACATACACCAAGAGTATGCTTCGGTTGCTCGGTCGCCCGCGCCTCGTCTCAGCGTGTTATCTGCAGTCCCCTAGATACCATTAGGTCTTAGAAGATTTACCCGGCCAGCGAGATTCAGGGTAGAGAGCATCCACGTTGCGGTAGTTCTTGGGCAGCTTCAGGCCCTTGCGACCGCGGTCGCCCCTGTACTCCGTGAGCTCCTTGGGCGTGAGGGTCATGTGGCGGTTGCCGCACACGATGATCAGGTTCTCGCCCGCCGGCACGCTGGTGACGGTGGACATGAATTCCTCCCGGGCCGCGTGCTTCTTGCTGTTGATGCCCATGATCTTGTTGCCCTTGCCCCGGGCCAGTTCCGGCAGGTTCTTGATGCCGAAGGCCAGGATGTGGCCCTCGTTGCTCACTGCCACCAACTGATCGGTCTTGAGATCCTTGATGGGCGACGGCACGTTCACCTTCGCGCCCGGCTTGAGCTTCAGCACCGCCTTGCCGGCGCGGTTGCGGGTGATGAGCTCCGCGAGCTTCACCACGAAGCCATAGCCGAGGTCATTCGCCACCAGCCACAGGTCCGTGGGCTCGCCGATGAGCGCCCCCGCGAAGGTGGCGCCGTCAGGCGGCGAGACACGGCCCGTGAGCGGCTCCCCCTGGCTGCGGGCCGAGGGCAGGCTGTGGGCCGGCAGCGTGTAAGCGCGGCCGGTGGAATCCAGGAACACCGCCGACTGGTTGCTCTTGCCGTAGGCGGCGGCCAGGAAGGAGTCGCCGGACTTGTAACTGAGTGTCGTGGGATCCAGGTCGTGGCCCTTGGCGGCCCGCACCCAGCCGGCCTTGGAGAGGACCACGGTGGTGGGTTCCGTGGGCAGGAGCTGGGTCTCGTCGATGGCCTGGGCCACCGGCGCCTTGTCCACCAGCTTCGAGCGGCGCTCGTCGCCGTAGGTCTCCGCATCCGCCGCGAGCTCGGTGCGGATGAGCTTCTTGAGCTTGGCCTTGGACCCCAGGGTCTCCTCGATGCTCTTGCGCTCGGCGGCCAGGTCCTTCTGCTCGCCCTTGATCTTCATCTCCTCCAGCTTCGCCAGGTGGCGCAGCTTGAGTTCCAGGATGGCTTCCGCCTGGATGTCCGAGAGCTTGAACTTCTTCATCAGCACGGGCTTGGGCTCGTCGTGCTTGCGGATGATGGCGATCACCTCGTCGATGTTGAGGTAGGCGATCAGCATGCCCGCCAGGATGTGCAGGCGTTTCTGCACCTTGTCCAGGCGGAACTCGAGGCGCCGGGTCACGGTCTTGATGCGGTACTGGAGCCACTCCTCCAGCATCTCCTTGAGGTTCTTCACCGCCGGCCGGCCGTCCAGGCCGATGACGTTGAAGTTCACCCGGTAGCTGCGTTCGAGATCCGTGGTGGCGAAGAGGTGCGCCATCAGCTCGTCGGCGTCCACCCGGTTGGAGCGCGGCACGATCACGAGCCGCGTGGGGTTCTCGTGGTCGGATTCGTCGCGCAGGTCCTCCACCATGGGCAGCTTCTTGTTGCGCATCTGGGTGGCGATCTGCTCCAGCACCTTGGCACCGGACACCTGGTAGGGCAGCGCCGTGATCACGATCTCGCCCGTGCCTTTCTCGCGGCTCCACTTGGCGCGCACCCGCACGCTGCCGTTGCCGGTGTCGTACATCTGGCGCAGCTCGGTCTTGGACGTGATGATCTCGGCGCCGGTGGGGAAATCCGGTCCTTTCACGTGCTCGCAGAGGTCCCGCACCGTGGCCTTGGATTCATCCAGGAGCCGGATGCAGGCGCTGGCGATCTCCTTCAGGTTATGGGGCAGGATGTCCGTCGCCATGCCCACGGCGATGCCCGTGGTACCGTTGAGCAACAGGTTCGGCAGCCGTGCCGGCAGGGTCAGGGGCTCTTCCAGGGTGCCGTCGAAGTTCGGACCCCAATCCACCGTGCCCTGGCCCAGTTCCGAGAGCAGCACTTCCGCGTACTTGGAGAGCCTGGCCTCGGTGTAGCGCATGGCGGCGAAGGACTTGGGATCGTCCGGTGAGCCCCAGTTCCCTTGGCCTTCGATGATGGGATAGCGGTAGGAGAAGGGCTGGGCCATGAGCACCATGGCCTCGTAGCAGGCGGAATCGCCGTGTGGATGATACTTGCCGAGCACGTCGCCCACGGTGCGGGAGGATTTCTTGGGCTTGGCCTGGTAGTCGAGCGACAACTCCGACATGGCGTAGACGATGCGCCGTTGCACGGGCTTCAAGCCATCGCCGATGTGGGGCAAGGCCCGGTCCAGGATCACGTACATGGAGTAATCCAGGTACGCCTTCTCCGTGAACACCTTCAGCGGTTGCTGCTCGGCGCCTTTGACGGTGAACATCTCGGTCATATCTTATATACCTTGTCTGATTTCAGACTTCAGCCAGATTGCCCTTCTTCTCCAACCATTCCTTGCGATCACCGGCGCGCTTCTTGGCGAGCAGCATGTCCATGAGCTTATCGGTCTGGTCCTTGGCCTCGAGCGTCAGTTGCACCAGGCGCCGGGTCTCGGGGGCGATGGTGGTCTCCCGGAGCTGCGGCGGGTTCATCTCGCCCAGGCCCTTGAAGCGCATCACCGTGGGC
>DASYZF010000136.1:0-2474 GCA_035946515.1 Gammaproteobacteria bacterium
GGAGATGGGCCACCGCACGGCCATGTTCGAGCCCATCGCCGCCGACACCGAGGCTACCCTGCGCGCGCTCATGGGCATCTCCGCCGACTACGCGGTGCTGTTCCTGCAGGGCGGCGCCGCCACCCAGTTCGGCATGGTGCCTGTGAACCTGGCGCCGGCCCCCGGCGGCAAGGCCGACTACGTGGTCACCGGCCACTGGTCGAACCGCGCCTGGCAGGAAGGCCAGAAGCTCGTCCAGGCGGAGCTCGCCATGGACGCCAAGGCCTCCGGCTACACCGACATCCCGCCCGTGTCCACCTGGAAGATCCGTAAGGACGCGGCCTACCTGCATTACACCGTGAACGAGACCATCGGCGGCGTCGAGTTCGCCGCGGTGCCCCAGGTGGAGGTGCCGCTGGCGGCGGACATGACCTCCATGATCCTGTCGCGGCCGGTGGACGTGAGCCGCTTCGCGCTCATCTACGCCGCGGCCCAGAAGAACCTCGGCATCGCCGGCCTCACGGTGGTGATCGTGCGCCGCGACGCCTTGCGCGCGCCGGCCCCCGGGATCCCCACCATGCTCGATTACCGCGCCCACCTCGAACAGCACTCCATGCTCAACACGCCCTCGGTCTATCCCTGGTACGTATGCGGCAAGATGCTGCACTGGATCAAGCGCGAGGGCGGCGCCGCGGCCATGGAGCGGCGCAACCAGCACAAGGCCGGGCTCCTCTATAAGCGGGTGGACAAGACCGGCTTCTACGTGAACAAGATCGCCAAACCGGTGCGCTCCGTGATGAACGTGCCCTTCAACTGCGCCGACAAGGCGCTGGAACCCAGGTTCCTGGAGGAGGCCGAGGCCGCGGGCCTGCTCAACCTCAAGGGCCATCGCTTCGCCGGCGGCATGCGCGCCAGCCTCTACAACGCCATGCCGGAAGAGGGCGTGCAGGCCCTCGTGACTTTCATGGACGACTTCGAACGCCGCCATGGCTGAGTTCGACCCGCTCGCGTTCGCCGCGCCGGGGATCCCGGGCCTGCGTCCCTACGAGCCAGGCAAGCCCATCTCGGAGCTCGAGCGGGAGCTCGGCATCACCGGCATCATCAAGCTCGCCTCCAACGAGAACCCCCTCGGCACCTCGCCCAAGGCCTTGGCCGCCATGCGCCAGGCCCTCGACGAGACCGCGCTCTATCCCGACGGCAACGCCTACGGCCTGAAGCGCGCCATCGCCGACCATCACGGCATCGAGCTCTCCCACATCCTCGTCGGCACCGGCTCCGATCACATCCTGGAGCTGGTGGCGCGGGTGTTCCTGGGGGTGGGCCGTTCCGCCGTGATCTCCCGCTACGGCTTCTCGGTGTACAACATCGTGACCCAGGCGGCGGGCGCCGCCCAGCTCATCGCCGAGGCCAACCCGCCGGAGCATCCGACCCAGCCCTACGGCCACAACCTGGACAACATGGCCGCGCTGCTGCGCGCCGACACCCGGGTGGTGTTCATCGCCAACCCCAACAACCCCACCGGCACCTGGCTCGACGGCGCGGCCCTCCAGGCCTTCCTGCAGCGCGTGCCCCGGGATTGCCTGGTGCTGGTGGACGAGGCCTATTGGGAATACGCCACGGACCTCGAGCCCGTCTACCCCGACATGAGCAAGCTCCTGCCCGGGTTCCCGAACCTCATCGTGATGCGCACCTTCTCCAAGGCCTATGGCCTGGCGGGCGCGCGCGTGGGCTATGCCCTGGCGCACCCCAAGCTCGTGGAGCTGCTCAACCGGGCACGGCTCGCCTTCAACCCCGGGAGCCTGGGACAGGCCGCCGCTGCCGCCGCCCTGGGCGATCGGGAGCACATCAAGCGGACGCTCGAGCTCAATCGAATCGAGTTGAAGCGCCTCGATGCGGGCCTGAAGGCGCTCGGCCTCAAGACGATCCCCTCCATCTGCAACTTCGTCACCGCCGACATGGGCCGTCCGGCCCTGCCGGTGTTCCAGGCCCTGCTCAAGGAGGGCTTGATCGTGCGTCCCCTGGGCGCCTACGGCCTGCCGGACCATCTGCGCATCACCGCCGGCCTCGCGGAGCAGAACACGCGCCTCCTGCGCGCCCTGGAGAAGGTCCTCAAGGCCTGAAACCATGTCTGCCACGGCGCCATCCTCCGCTGCGGAACTGCGATACAGCGTCGAGCCCGGGGGCGCGCTGAAAGGCAGCCTGCGGATGCCGGGCGACAAGTCCATCTCCCACCGCGCGCTGCTCCTGGGTGCCATCGCCGAAGGGGAGACCCGCATCAGCGGCTTTCTGGCGGGCGAGGATTGCCTCGCGACCCTCGCGGCCATCCGCGCCCTGGGCGTGCAGGTGGAGAGCCTCGACGGCCGCCTCAAGGTGCAGGGCCGCGGTCTCCTGGGCCTCGGTGCGCCGCAAGCGCCCCTCGACCTCGGCAACTCCGGCACCGCCATCCGCATCCTCATGGGCCTCATGGCGGGCCAGGCCTTCGCTTCCACCCTGAC
>DASYZF010000137.1:0-2538 GCA_035946515.1 Gammaproteobacteria bacterium
GATGCTGCAGGTGATCGCCCAGAGCGGTTTCAAAGGCAGCTTCGCGGACTTCCTCCATTACCTGCGCACCAACCCGAAGTTCTACTACAAGAACCCCGACGACCTGCTCGAGGCCTACAAGGCCACCGCCAAGACCATCGACCCCTTGCTGGTGAAGGAGTTCGGCCACCTGCCGCGCATCCCCTGGGGCATCTCCGTGATCCCCGCCGACCAGGCACCCAACACCTATCCCGCCTATTCCAATGGCCCCTCGGCGGACGGCACCCGCGCCGCCTACATGGCGGTGAACCTCTACAAGCCCGAGACCCGGCCGAAGTATGAGATCCCGGTGCTCACCTGCCACGAGGGCCGGCCCGGTCACGCCCTGCAGCTCTCCCTGGCCACGGAGCTGACCGGCCTCCCCAACTTCCGCCGCTTCGGCTACTTCAACTCCTATGGCGAAGGCTGGGCGCTCTACAGCGAGACCCTGTGCAACGAGATGGGCCTCTACAACAACCCCAAGACCGGCAAGCCGGACCCCTATCTCGAGTTCGGCATGCTCTCCTACCAGATGTGGCGCGCCGTGCGCCTGGTGGTGGACACGGGCATCCATTACTACGGCATGAGTCGTGAAGACGCCGTGAAGATGTTCCAGGACAACACCGCCCTCACGGACCAGAACATCGGCACCGAGGTGGACCGCTACATCGCCTGGCCGGGCCAGGCCTTGTCCTACATGATCGGCGAGATCGAGATCCAGAAGCTGCGCAAGCAGGCCGAGGAGAAGCTCGGGCCGAAGTTCGACATCCGCGCCTTCCACGACGTGATCCTGGAGAACGGCACGGTGCCCATGAGCGTGCTGGACACCGTGGTGGACGAATGGGTGGCGGATCAGTTGAAGCCCAAGGCCCCGGCGGCGGCCTCGGACGTGGGACCTGGCATCCGCGGGTGAGTGCATAGCGAAGCACGGCTTCGCTATGCACGAACGACCGGCCATGGACGGCCGGGCTGGAAGGCGCACCAGGGACGGTTAGAAGACGTCTTGGCTCTTTCTAAGATTCAAACCGCTACCGACAGCATCCGCTCCAAAGCCAGCCTCGCCTGGGAGGCGTCCGGCTCCGGCACCGTGATCCGGTTGACCACGCCGCCCTGCACGAGGTTCTCCAGCGTCCAGGCGAAGTGCTGCGGATCGATGCGGAACATGGTCGAGCACATGCACACCATGGGCGACATGAAGTGCACGCTCACGCCCTTGTGCTTCACTTCCTCGTGCAGGCGGTTCACCAGGTTGAGCTCGGTGCCCACCAGCCAGCGGGTGCCGGGCGCGGCGGCGTGCACGGTCTTCAGGATGTATTCGGTGGACCCCACGTAGTCGGACTTGAGGCAGACCTCGAAGGCCGACTCCGGATGGCAGATGACCTTGGCGTCCGGGTATTTCTTCTTGAAGGCGTCGATGTGTTCGGGCCGGAACATCTGGTGTACGGAGCAATGGCCGTTCCAGAGCAGGATCCGGGCCTTCCTGATCTGCTCCGGGGTGAGCCCGCCCAGGGGCTTGTCGAAGTCCCACACCGCCATCTCGTCCAGGGGCACACCGAGCTTGTGACCGCTCCAGCGGCCCAGGTGCTGGTCCGGAAAGAACAGCACCTTCCGCCGGCGCGCGAAAGCCCATTCCAGGATGCCCGCGGCATTGGTGCTGGTGCAGACGATGCCGCCGTGGCGGCCGCAGAAGGCCTTCAGGTCCGCCGCGGAGTTGATGTAGGTGATGGGCGTGATGTCCTCGTCCGGCTCCAGCACCATGGCGAGCTCCTTCCAGGCGGCCTCCACCTTGGCGAGGTTGGCCATGTCGGCCATGGAGCAGCCGGCGGCGAGGTCCGGCAGGATCACCTGCTGCTGCGGGCGGGACAGGATGTCGGCCACCTCGGCCATGAAGTGCACGCCGCAGAACACGATGTACTCGGCGTCGCACTCGGCGGCGAGCCGGGCGAGCTTGAGGGAGTCGCCGGTCTTGTCCGCATGGCGGTAGACCTCGGCCCGTTGGTAGTGGTGACCCAGGATCACGGCACGGCCGCCGAGGGCCTGCTTGGCGGCGCGGATGCGCGCGTCGCAGACCTCGTCTTCGAGGTGGCCGTAGAGATCGTATGCGAGGGCGGGGGCGGCCATGTTTTGCTCAGCTCCTGCGCGGGGCAGGTAAGGATATTTTACGCCTATGGCAGAGAGGCGGGGACCAGGGCCAGGATGGCGGCCCGATCCGTGGCGGAAGCGGCGAGTCCGGCGGCCGCTTCCCGCGGCAGCCAGCGGTATTCGCTGTGTTCCGTGGGTGACAGCCGGATATCGACGGTCCCGGGCAAGAGCAGCGAGAACACGTATTCGGTGTTGTCGCGCACGCCGGGCGCGTAACGCTCGCGCCAGGCAGGATGGATGGGATAGCGATTGATGACGCCGCTGTCGGTGAGCCCCATGCCCGCATCGAGGCCGGTCTCCTCCCGCACTTCCCGGAGCGCCGCTTTCAGCGGCGACTCGCCGGGCACGAGGCTGCCGGTGACGGACTGCCAGAAGCCT
>DASYZF010000138.1:0-2346 GCA_035946515.1 Gammaproteobacteria bacterium
CCGCCGTTGCTCCACTCCACCGCCGTGCTCTTGGCGATGTCGAGTTCCGCCACGAAGTCGTTGTAGTGGGTGAGCAGGCGCGGCTTGGCGCGCAGCGAGTCCAGCACGTAGAGCTCCGGCGGATGCTCCGGGGTGTAGCCCACGATCGCCAGCTTGCCGTCGGCGGCCAGGCTGTAGCCGCGCACGCCCACGTCGCCGAGGTCGAGCGCCTGGGCCTTGCCCGTGAGAGGCTGGCGCCAGAGCAGGGACCGGGAGCCGGATTCGCCCTGCATGAGGAAGCCGGAACCGTCCGGCAGCCAGGCGTAGTCGTTCACGTTCTGGTCCAAGGCCGCGGTCACGTCCCGGGAGCCGGCGGCGGTCTTCATATAGACCGCGTTGCCGTTGTTCTGGTCGCCGCCCCGGGGGCGCAGGTAGGCGAGCGCGCCGTCCTTGGGGGAGAACTCGGGTTCGACGGCGCCCTCGTCCGCCACCAGGGTCTCGGTGTGTTTGCCATCCGAGCTCACGGCCCCGATGCCGCCCAGGTAGGAGTTGCCGAAATAAGGGTCCGGGAACTTGCAGTAGGCGATGCGCGCGCCGTCGCGGCTCCAGGCGAGGGGCGTGCCCGTGTCCTGGTCGGTCTCCACGCTCCAACTGCCTTCGGTCAGGCGCGTCGCCTTGCCGCCCGCCGCCGGCACCGTCCACACATGCCAGGGCTGCACGGCCTGGCGGATGAGGAAGTGGTTGTCCGTCACCTTGAGGGCGTCCTGGTGGTGCTTCTCGGCCTCCTCGTCCTCCGGGTCCTGTCTATAGAAGGCGAGCGTCTGGCCGTCCGGGCTCCAGCTGAAGGAATCGACCCCCTGCTTGCCGTCCGTGAGGCGCACCGGGTCGCCGCCGGCCATGGACATCACGTAGAGCTGCCCTTCCTTGGTGTCCGGGTCCTGGGCGATGAAGGCGAGGCGGTCGCCGCTCGGGGACCAGCGCATGAAGCCCAAGCCGCTGCGCTTGTAGGTGAGGGGCCGGACCACGCCGGTCTTCACGTCCACCAGGTCGATTTCTTTGTCCGTCTTATCCTCGTCCCAGTCGGGGCGGGAGACCACGAGCGCCACGTAGCGGCCGTCGGGGGAGATCTGGGGATCCGAGAGGTTCACGATGCGCTTCAGGTCTTCCGGCTGGAAGGGCTTGGGGGCGGCGGGCGCGTCGGCGGCGGCCAGGATCGGCAGGAGAGCGAGGCCGAAAGACAGGAGCAGGCTCAGGCGCTTCATGGAGTCCTCTTCTTATGGAGATGACGGGCCGTAGACCCGGGAGTGTAACCGAGCGGGCGCTTCACACCCGCTGGCTGATGGCGAGGATGTTGCCTTCCGTGTCCTTGAACCAGGCGGTCTTGGCGCCGCCGCCGCTGAGGATGCTGTCCACCATCTTGAAGCCCGGGAAGTCGTATTCCTCGAACTTCACGCCGCGGGCCTTCAGCTCCTTCACTTCCGCCGCCACGTCCGCCACCTGCCAGAACGCCTGGCTGGCCTTGGAGGTGCCGGCGTTGGGCGTGGGGTAGAGGAAGACTTCGGCGCCGCCGCAGGCGTAGACCACGCCGCCGGCGTATGCCTCCTTGACCTTAAGCCCGATGACTCCCTCATAGAACTCCCGGGCCCGTTTCACGTCGGTGGCGGGGATGTAGGCGCGGATGGGTGCGTCTTTCAGCATGGCCGGCTCCTAATGTGTGACGGCGGGTGGCGCGGAGGTCTCGGGCTCGTACTCGACGCCGGGGGGCTGCTTCTTCCAGGCGCTGTCCGCATGCAGCCCCAGGGTGTATCCCGCGTCGTAGAGCTTGCGCATGTAGGCGGGGTCGAAGAGCTGCTTGGACACCGCGTCGAAGGAGTCCGGGATATACACCAGGTTGAAGTCCATGCCGTCGCGCTTGGAGGCGATGTAGAGGCGGTAGAGGTCCCCCAGGCCCTGGTACTTGGTGAAGGTCTCCAGGGAACGGCTGGTGAGCCCGAACAGGCTGAGCTTCTGCGGGTCGTATTCCGGCACGATCTTGCCGTTGCGCAGCACGTAGAGATTGCGCTCCAGGTGGTAGCGGTCGAACTCGTCGATCACGCTGCGCTTCAGCTTCAAGGGGTAGATGAACACCTGGGACACGAGGCCGCCGTCGGCGTGGATCTCGTCGTAATGCTTGTCGCCCACCTGCACGTGGATGAACACCGGCGCGAACACCCCGGGCACCGAGACCGAGGCCAGGATGATCTGGCGGATGAGGTCGAGGGCCTTGGGGTTGCCGCTGCTGGCGATGGCGCCGATGTCCCAGATCACGCCGCGCTGCGCCTCCAGGTTGGTGGTGCCGATGAACAGCCGCTTGCCCTTCTTCTGCTC
>DASYZF010000139.1:0-3254 GCA_035946515.1 Gammaproteobacteria bacterium
CTTCATGTGCGGCACCGCCGCCGAGATCACCCCGCTGCGCAGCGTGGACGCCAAGCCCGTGGGCGCCGGCAAGCCGGGCCCGGTGACCCTGCGCATGCAGGAGCTGTTCTTCGGGCTGTTCAAGGGCACCACGCCGGACAAGCACGGCTGGCTCAATCCTGTAGACTGAGTCATCCCTCACCCATGGCTTCCCAGCCTCGCCGACGCTGTAGACCCTGAAATAAACCGCTCAGGCTGGAAGTCCATATACGGCATGCAGCGCATGCGCGCTGCCGATAACAGCAACGAGGCTCACCATGATCCATGACAGCATCCTCGGCACCGTCGGCCGCACCCCGGTGGTGCGCCTGAACCGCATCCCCCCGAAGCACGTCACCGTCTACGCCAAGGTCGAGGCCTTCAACCCTGCGTCTTCGGTCAAGGACCGCTTGGCGCTCGCCATCATCCTGGACGCGGAACAGCGCGGCACCCTGAAACCTGGGCAGACGGTGATCGAGGCCACCTCGGGCAACACCGGCATCGCGCTCGCCATGGTCTGCGCCGCCAAGGGCTACCCCTTCGTGGCCGTGATGAGCGACAGCTTCTCCGTGGAGCGGCGCAAGCTCATGCGCGCCTTCGGCGCCAAGGTGATCCTCACGCCCGCCGCGGAACGTGGCAGCGGCATGGTGAAGCGGGCCGAGGAACTGGCGAAGAAACACGGCTGGTTCCTGGCGCGGCAGTTCGAGAACCCGGCGAACCCGGCCTACCACCGCAGCACCACCGCCCCCGAGATCCTGCAGGACTTCGCCGGCCGGCGCCTGGACTACTTCGTCACCGGCTGGGGCACCGGCGGCACCCTCACGGGCGTCGGCGAGGTGCTGAAGCTCGCCCGGCCCGGCATCAAGGTCATCGCCTCGGAACCGGCCGGCGCCTCGCTGCTCTCCGGCAAACCCTGGCAACCCCACAAGATCCAGGGCTGGACCCCGGACTTCGTGCCGGCGGTGCTGAACAAGTCCGTGGTGGACGAGATCGTGCCGGTGGAGGACCTGCTGGCGCGGGACACCGCGCAGCGTCTCGCCAAGGAGGAAGGCATCCTGGTGGGCATCTCCGCCGGTGCCACCCTGGCGGCAGCGCTCAAGGTGGCCGAGAAGGCGGCCGCGGGCTCGGTGTTCCTGACCATGCTGCCGGACACAGCGGAGCGCTATCTCTCCACCATCCTCTTCGAAAACGTCCCCGAAGGCTCGGACGACGAGTGGCTGGCGAAGCAGTAGCTCACCGCTTCAAAGCCAGCGTCAAGCCATCGCCTACGGGGTGCGGCGCATGCGCCGCACGCCCCCGCATGGATGCGGGGGCTGGAAGGCACACCAGGGATGGTTCCGTGATTCAGCGCTTCCGTGCCAGCGTCAAACCATCACCCACTGGGAGCATAGAGACGTCCACACGTTCGTCCCTCTTCACCATTTCGTTGAATGCCCGTATGGCGGCGGTATCCTCGGTCTTGTCTTGCTCGTCGATGACCGCACCGCTCCACAGCACGTTGTCCACCAGCACGAGGCCTCCCGGGCGCAGGAGCTTCAGGATGCGCTCGTAGTAGCCGGAATAGTTGGACTTGTCTGCGTCGATGAAGGCGAGGTCATGGGTCCCGGCCTCTCCGGCCTCGATGCGCGTATCCAGGGTCTTGAGGGCCGGAGCCAGCTTGAGTTCGATCCTGGCCTCCACCCCCGCCTCCTTCCAGTAACGTCGCGCCACCGAGGTGAATTCCTCGCTCACGTCGCAGGCAAGGAGACGGCCGTCCTGCGGCAGCGCCAGGGCCACGCAGAGGCTGCTGTAGCCCGTGAACACCCCCACCTCGATACAGCGCTTCGCCCCCAGGAGCTTCACCAGCAGCTGCATGAACTGCCCCTGCTCCGGGGATATCTGCATGGTGGCGCGGGGATGCCTGGCGGTCTCCTCCCGCAGGCGCTTCAGCAGCGGCAGCTCCCGCAGCGAAGCGCCCAGGAGGTACTCGTACAGGGGATCGCTCATCACAATGGTACGATTGGACATCGTTGCTTCCTTCAGCGCCGCCGGAGGCCGCCGATTCTACTCCGGGAGTGAGACGTGCCGCGTTTAACCTTCCTCGTTGCCCTGCTGTTGCTTTGCTCCGCCGACCCGGCCCAGGCGGACGGCAAGCATTTCCTGTGGCGGGTGAGCAAGGGCGGCGAGAGCCTTTACCTCGCAGGCTCGGTGCACGTGCTGAGACCCGGCGACTACCCGTTGCCGGCGGTGATGGAACAGGCCTTCAGCGGCTCCGCGGGTCTCGTGGAAGAGCTCGACCTCAACCAGGTGGACCAGGAAGACACCCAGATCCAGGTGATGCAGCTAGGCAGCTACCCGCCGGGCCAGAGCCTGAAGGACGCCCTGCCTCCGGCCCTTTACCAGCGGCTCACGAAGACGGCCGTGGAAGACCGCCTGGATATGACCACCCTGGACAGGCTGAAACCCTGGCTCGTGAGCATCACGCTCCTGGAAGCCCAGCTCATGAGATCCGGCTACGACGCGGGCGACGGCGCGGACCAGCATTTCGCCGCGGAAGCGCAGGCGGCCCATAAGCCGGTGATCGGCCTGGAGCAGATGCAATACCAGCTCGGCCTGCTCGCCGGGCTCTCCGCGGCGGACCAGCAGGCCCTGTTGCTGCAGTCCCTGGACGAGAGCACGGGTTTCGATGCGGAGATGCAGCAGATGATCGGCGCCTGGCACACAGGCGACGCGGACGCGCTCGAGAAGCTGCTCAAGCAGGAGTTCAGCGGCTATCCCGAGGTCTACAAGACCGTGCTCGTCTCCCGCAACCAGGCTTGGGCGCCCCGGCTCGAAGCGCTGATGGCGAACGGCAAGCGGTATTTCGTGGTCGTGGGGGCGCTGCATCTCGTGGGACCGGACGGTCTGCTGCAGCGCTTCAGGAAAGACGGTTACACAGTGGAACAACTCTGAAAGACGCGGTTTAAATCTCGATCATCTCGAAGTCTTCCTTCCCCGCCCCGCAATCGGGGCAACGCCAGGTGAGAGGCACATCCTCCCACTTGGTGCCCGGCTCGACGCCGGATTCAGGATGGCCCTTGGCTTCCTCATAGACGAAACCGCAGATGACGCACATATAGGCTTTCATGCTCTGTGTTCGGGAAGTCTTGGCTTTGGCGGGACGGCTATTTTCGCATGGACGCGACATAAGCGGAACCCGCCCGGGTTAAAATCCCGGCAGGAGAACTTGACGCGCATGCGGAACCTTCCCCTCCCGC
>DASYZF010000140.1:0-3627 GCA_035946515.1 Gammaproteobacteria bacterium
TGAGCGAACCCGGCTACTCGCTGCGCGGGGACATCCTGCTGTGGGTGCTGGTGGCGGCGCTGCTGCTGTTCAGCGCCTGGCATCCCGCCGGTATCGCGGGCTATCCCGGGCTCGTGGACTGGCCCACCATCGCGACGCTCACGGGGCTCCTCCTGCTCACCGCCGGCATCGAGGCCAGTGGCTTCCTGCACCGGCTCGCGTGGCGGGTGACGCGGCTCATCCACGACGAGCGGCGCCTGGCGCAGTTCCTGATGGCGCTCTCGGCGATCCTCGCGGCGGTGCTCACCAACGACATCGCGCTGTTCATCGTGGTGCCGCTGACCTTGAGCCTGGGAGAACTGGCGGCGCTGCCGGTGCGGCGGCTGGTGATATTCGAGGCCCTGGCGGTGAACACGGGTTCCATGCTCTCGCCCATCGGCAATCCCCAGAACATCTTCCTGTGGCAGTCCTCGGGGGTGCATTTCCTCGGCTTCGTGGCCGGCATGCTGCCTCCCACCTCGATCGCGGCCGCCTGCCTCGTGGGGTTCAGCTTCCTGGCGTTCCACCCCCGAGCCCTGCAGCTGCATGCGCTGCAAGGACCGCTGGAGGTGCGTTGGCCGCTGTTGGGCTTGTCGGCAGCCTGCTTCGTGCCCTTCATCGTGCTGGCCGACCTGCGCCATGCGCCCCTGGCGCTGCTGCTCACGGCGCTGCTGTTCGCGGCGTCGTCCCGCCAGGTGTTCCGCCGCCTCGACTGGCCGTTGCTCGCGGTCTTCATACTGATGTTCGTGGACCTGAGGCTCGTGGGCGGCCTGGCTTGGATACACGAGCTGCTCACGGGGCTCGACCTGCAGCGGCCCGCGACGCTCTATCTCACGGGTGCCGGGCTCTCCCAGGCCATCAGCAACGTACCCACCACCATCCTGCTGGCGGGATATTCAGGGGATTGGCGCAGCCTCGCCTGGGGCGCGGACGTCGGCGGCTTCGGGCTCGCCATCGGCTCCCTGGCGAGCCTCATCGCCCTGAGGCTCGGCCGCCAGCCCGGCAGCTTACGGGCCTTCCATCTCTGGTCCCTGCCTTTCTTCCTGCTGACCCTGGTGCTCACGGGCGTGTGGCTTGTGGTCGGGGGCGGCGGGTAAAATGCCCCCATGAAACCGCATCTCACGGTCCACAGCAGCGCGCCGGCCCCAACCGGTTCCCCGGCCCGGCACCTGGTGGCGCTGCCCGGAAAGTTCCACATGCGCCTGGGTGGCGAGCTCGAGGGCGTGCAGCTCGCCTACGAATCCTGGGGCAAGCTCAGCGACGCCAAGGACAACGTGCTGCTGCTGTTCACCGGCCTCTCGCCCTCTGCCCACGCGGCCTCTTCCGGCGAGGACCCGACGCCGGGCTGGTGGGAGGAGATGCTGGGGCCCGGCAAGGCCATCGACACCGACCGCTTCCACGTGATCTGCCTGAACTCCCTCGGCAGTTGCTTCGGTTCCACCGGGCCTTCGTCCAACGATCCGCGCAGCGGCAAAGCTTACGGTCCCGCGTTCCCCACGCTCACGCTGGAGGACGTGGCCGCCGCGGCGCGACGCCTGCTGCAGCACCTGGGTCTCGAGAAAGTGAAAGTGGTCATGGGCCCTTCCATGGGCGGCATGAGCGCGCTCGCCTACGTGCTCATGTACCCGGGTGCGGCCGAGGTGCTGGTGAGCATCTCTTCGGCCGGCCACTCGGAACCTTTCTCCATCGCGGTGCGCTCCCTGCAGCGGGAGCTGATCCGCAGCGACGGCGCCTGGCAGGGCGGGCATTACGCTCCCGGGGAGGGGCCGCGGGAAGGCATGCGGCTCGCGCGCAAACTCGGGATGATCTCCTACCGCTCGGCCAAGGAATGGTCGGAGCGCTTCGGCCGTGAACGTGCCAGCGCCGGCGGCGAACCCTTCGGCCCCGAGTTCGAGGTGGAGGCCTATCTCGAATCCCGCGCCGAGGCCTTCGTGGGGAGCTTCGACCCCAACTCCTATCTATACCTGTCGCGCGCCATGGACCTCTTCGACGTGGCGGACCACGGCGGTAACATGGAGCGGGCCTTCGCCAGACTGAAGCTGAAGCAGGCCCTGGTGGTGGGCGTGGACACGGACATCCTCTTCCCGCTGCACCAGCAGGCGGCGCTGGCGGAGGGCCTCGGCAAGGCCGGTGTGGAGACGCGCTTCAGTCCTTTGCCGTCGAAGCAGGGCCACGAGTCCTTCCTGGTGGACATGGAGCATTTCCGGCCCGCCATCGGCGAGTTCTTGGCCGCGTTATAATGGCTGATTGCGACCAGGTGACTCATGCGAGCAGTCGAATTCCAAGGCGCTGACCAGCTGATCCCCCAACTCGATGCGGCCGTGCGTCGCGCCGAGCCGCGCCAGACCACTCACGCCATCAAGGACCTGCTCTGCGCCCTGTTCCGGGACCGGGACATGGCGCTGCCGGCCTGCGTGTGCGAGACCAGCGCGGTGAGCTATGCGCGCCGGCTCCTGTATCGCAGCGACGACCTCGGCTATACGGTGGTGGCCATGACCTGGGGTCCGGGGCAGGGGACCCTGATCCATGACCATGCCGGCATGTGGTGCGTGGAAGGGGTGTGGAGCGGGCAGATCGAGGTGCAGCAGTTCGAGATCGCTGAGCACCAGGGCGAGCGCTACCGCTTCGAGCACTGCGGCACCATCCAGGCGGGCACCGGTTCCGCGGGCTGCCTGATCCCGCCCCATGAATACCACCTGATCCGCAACCCGCGCCCCGACCAGATCGCCGTGTCGCTGCACATCTATGGCGGCGAGATGCACAACTGCCACGTCTTCGAGCCGGTCGGCGACGACTGGTATCGCCGCAGCGCGAAGCTCCTCAGCTATACCTGATTAGCTGACAACATCCAAAATCTAAGAAGGTTTCGCTGCCTCCGATCTGGAGAGCGGGATTCCGCCCCCGCGCGACGGGTCCCTTTTCTTTGCTCGCCCAAAGAAAAGGGACGAAAAGAAAGGGCGCCCCCCGATACCGGCCCGGAAGACCGGGCTCCGCTGCGCGCTTCGCTCGCTGCGGAGTTGTGCTCACGGGGCATCCTGCCCCGGGCGCACAAGCTCGCCATCCCTGGCTTCGCCCCCTGCGGGGCTGACCTTGCTTGCTCCAGTGCTCGCCGGTATCCAAGGGGGTAGCAAGAATTCACTCTCAACTTCTCATGTTCTTCTCCCCACCCGTAGCGTGTGCCGAGCATCGCAGCGAGCAAAGGCAGCCCGGAGGGATGCGGCCCAGGGGTTCGCCGCACAGCGGCAAACGGCCAGCCATGGATGGCTGGGCTGGTCAGCGCACCAGGGATGGTTAGAAGTCGGCCCCGTAGCGAGCGAGAAGCGCAGGGGTGAGCAGCGACAGCTGCGAACGACTGGCCAGGGATGGCCGGGCTGGACGGCACACCAGGGACGGATCCCTGGTGTGTCCCGCGCTCCGGGGTAATGGTTTTGGGCGCTTTTGCCGAAACAAAAGTGCCCCGCCGCCGGGAGGCGGCGGAACGGATTTCGGCGGGATGCCGTCTTTAAATCGAAAGGACTATTTGTGCGTAGCAGCCACGGGCGCAACGGCAGTCGTCACTACGGGGGCTGCATGCGTTGTCGCCGGTGCAGCCTGAGTCGCAACGGCCAT
>DASYZF010000141.1:0-9077 GCA_035946515.1 Gammaproteobacteria bacterium
ACGCGAACCGCCAGCCCTCTTCGCGCCGGGCGATCAGGTGCGCTTCAAGGTCTTGCCGTGATCAGCGTCATCGAGCCGGGGCTCTTCACCACCGTCCAGGATCTCGGGCGCGAAGGCTTAGGTCACCTGGGCGTGCCGAAGGCAGGCGCAGCGGATGTCTTCAATTTACGCATCGCCAACCGGCTCGTGGGCAACCATGACGGGGTGGCGGCCGTGGAGTTAACGGGTAGGGGAGGGTTATTGCGTTTCGAAGCCGCAGCCCATATCGCCCTGGCGGGCGGCGCGGTCGAGGCCAGCTTGGACGGTCAACCCTTATCCCCCTATCAGACCATCACCGTACCCGCCGGCGCCGAACTCGCCCTGGGTCCTATCCATGGCGGATGGCGGACGTATCTCGCCGTGGGGGGAGGGTTGAAGTTGCCGCCGGTGTTGGGCAGCGCGTCCACGGACACGCTCTCGGGATTGGGCCCGATGCCGCTGGCAGCGGGTATGCGCCTGCCGGTGGGTGCGCAGGCGGGAGAGCCTGCCTTCTACATGCGCAACCCACCTGAGTACGGTAACAAGGCGCGGCTGCGCATCCTCGCGGGTCCGCAACAGGATTGGTTCACGGGGGAAGCGACCGCCGCGCTGCTGCAGGGCGAGTACCGGGCGCTACCCCAGAGCGACCGCACGGGCCTGCGGCTCGAGGGACCTGTCTTGGCGCGGCGCAACGATGCGGAACTCCCTTCCCAGGGCATGGTGGCGGGGGCGCTGCAGGTGCCCGGCGACGGGCAGCCCATCGTGCTGTTACCCAACCACGGCGCCACCGGCGGCTATCCCGTCATCGCCAACGTCATCTCCGCCGACCTCGGCGCACTCGCGCAGCTGCCGCCGGGCGCGCGGCTGCGCTTCGAGCTCGTCAGCCGCGCCGAGGCCCTGGCGGCCTTGCGGGTACAGGAAGAACGTCTGGAACGGGACATAGTCTCCGCCGACGCGAGCCTGCTGGCGGCCCGGGCGCTCATGACGCTCGCGAACCGGCATGCCACTCTGCAGCAGGCGGCGGTCTCGGACGGGAAGCGCCGCATCCGCATCCGCCGGGGCCGCTGAGGCTTCTCTATATAATGATGGCGTGAAACCCTCGTCCGGAATCCTCTGCGGCTGTCTCTGTCTCACGCTCCTGCCCCTGGCGGGTTGCGCCCCATGGCCCGAACCGGGCGAGGCGAGCCAGCCCACGCCGGTGCAATCCAAGCTGGGCCAGAAGATCGCGGAACTCGTGGAACAGCAGGTGGGCGTGCCCTACCTCTATGGCGGCGACACCCCCAAGGGCTTCGATTGCAGCGGGTTGGTGCAGTACGTATATGCCCAAGCCGGCGTGAAGCTGCCGCGCACCGCGGAGGCGCAGTACAACGCCACCCCGCGGGTCGCGCGCGATGCCCTCGAACCCGGCGACATCGTGTTCTTCAACAGCGACAGCGGCAACCTCATGCACGTGGGCATCTACATCGGCAGCCACTGGTTCGTGCACGCGCCGGAGGGCGGTAAGCCCGTGTCCGGTGCGCGCCTCGACAGCGCCTACTGGTATGGCCATTACCTGGGTGCGGGGCGCCCCGGGGGATGAGCACCCAGGCCCCGGCCCGACACAGGAACCCGTTCTCCTTCCATATCCGGCTGCACGCCACCGCCCGCCGCCTGCTGCTGGCGCGCACCGTGCGCAGCATCGCCCAGGGCGCCTTGGTGGTGGACCTGGCGCTCTACCTCAACGCCCTGCACTGGAGCGGTCTCCAGATCGGCCTGGCGTTGAGCGGCGCCGGATTGTCGGCGGCGGTGTTCAGCCTCCTCATCGGTCATCTCAGCGACCGGTCGCGGCGCAGGCCTTTCCTGCTCTGTAACGAAGTGCTCACCGTCGCCTGTGGCCTCGTGCCCCTCTTGAGCGATTCCCACGTGCTCCTGGCGGCGGCGATCGTCCTCGGCGGTTTCGGTCGCGGCCAGAACGGGGCGGCCGGGCCCTTCGGCCCCGCGGAGCAGGCTTGGCTCGCGGACGTGGTGCCGGTGAAGGACCGGGGCTGGGTCTACAGTCTCAACAATGCCGCGGCGTTCTTCGGCATGGGCTTCGGTGCGCTGCTCGCCATGCTCCATGCGCTATGGATGCCCGGCGTCTCCCCCCGGGCCGGCTACGGCTTCCTGTTCCTGCTGGTGATCGCCGGGGCGGCGGTGAACCTCGGGCTGCTCTACGCTGCGGACGAGCGCCTCAAATCCGCGCCGGCGGCGCGGGGCGCCCGCGTCCGGCGCCGCCAGCGCTGGGAGAGCCAGTTGCTCTGGCGCCTGGCGCGCCTCAACGTCCTGAACGGCCTCTCCATGGGCCTCGTAGGACCGCTCATCTCCTATTGGTTCGCGCTGCGTTTCGGCGTGGGACCCGAGAGCATCGGTTCGGTGATGGCCGGTACTTTCGCGCTCACCGGCGTCATGGCGTTCTACACCGGCCGGCTCACCCGGCGGCACGGCCTCTCACGGGCGGTGGTCTGGAGCCGGGGCGCGGGAGTGGTGCTGCTGCTGGTGCTGCCCTTCATGCCTTGGTTCTGGCTCGCGGCGCTCATCTACATGCTGCGCCTGGCGGCGGGCGGCGCCTCCGTGGGGGCGCGCCAGGCGCAGATCGTCTCCCTGATCCGCGACGAGCGCCGCGGCCTCGCCGCGAGCGTGAACGCCGCCAGTTTCCAGCTGCCGCAGTCCGCGGGGCCCGGCATCGCCGGCCCGCTCATCGGCGCGGGCCTGTTCGTGGCGCCGTTCTCCATCGCCGCGGCGCTGCAGCTCGTCTACGTGATCGGGTACGACCGGGTGTTCGCGCGCTACGACAGGATCACGGAGTCTGATGGGCAGGCGGGGTAGAGTTTGGAGTTGTTCGACGCTGCGGGTTTTCTTTTTTTATCCAGCCATTCTCAACTACGCCGCTCCCGGCTCCTGCCTCCCGCGGCGTTAGTACGTCCATGTACGTCACCAAAAAATAGGGGCTTCTCGTCAAAGGGGGAAAACGAGAAGCCCCTGACTCCCCCGCGTTGCGTGAGGGGGTCGCAAACCTGGCGATCCGCCATAGGGCTGATGCGCCGCAGTCCTAAGAATAAGCATAGTGGAGTCGATGTATATATGTCAACGATACGACATTTATGGTTGCGCCCGGTAAACACCCAGATTACAGCCGGGAAAGCCGGGTAAGCGATCGCTCAGAGGGTGGTGCGGGTGAGCGCCGGCGCGGCGTCGTCCAGGAAGCGGCCGCTGTCCAGGAGTTCCGCGAGCTTGGCGATGTCGCCGTCCAGGCGCCGGTCCTGGGTGCCGGCGGGCACGGCACGGCGGATGACGGCTTGCACCGTCTCCAGCACAGCCGTGGTCTTCAGGGGGCGCATGAACTCGATGGCTTCGGCCGAGGCGAGCGCCTCGATGGCGAGGATGCGGAACAGGTTGTCCAGGATCAGATTGAGCTTCACGCCCGCCCAGGGCGCCATGCTCACGTGATCTTCCTGGCCGGCGGAGGTGGGCACGGTGTCGACCGTGGCGGGATGGGCCAGGGTCTTGTTCTCGGAGGTGAGGGCCGCCGCCGTCACGTGGGCGATCATGAAGCCGGATTCGAGACCCGGGTCCTTGGCCAGGAACATGGGCAGCCGCGGGTTCACCTTGCGCAGCAGGAGGTCGATGCGCCGCTCGGCGATGTTGCCGAGCTCGGTGGCGCCGATGGCCATGAAGTCCGAGACGAAGCCGAGAGCCTCCGCGTGGAAGTTGCCGCCGGAGAGCACGTCGTCGCCGAAGATCAGCGGGTTGTCGGAGACGCTGTTGAGCTCCCGTTCCAGCACGCCTGCGGCATGCTTCAAGGTGTCCCACACGGCACCGTAGACCTGGGGCATGCAGCGCAGGGCGTAAGGGTCCTGCACCCGGTCGCAACCCTGATGGGACTGCCAGATCTCGCTGCCCGTTAGCAGGCTGCGGAACAGCTCCGCCGCCTTGATCTGGCCATGCATGTTGCGCACCGCATGGATGCGCGCGTCGAAGGGGCTGTAGCTGCCGGCCATAGCTTCCACCGTGAGTGCGCTGACCGCGATGGCGGAGAGCAGGGCGGTCTCGGCCCGGAAGAAGCCTTCGATGGCGAGCGCCGCGCTCACCTGGGTGCCGTTGAGGAGCGCCAAGCCTTCCTTCGCTTCCAGCTGTACCGGCTTCACGCCGGCCGCTCTCAACACTGCTTCGCCTTCCAGGAGCTTGCCCTGGTGTTCGGCTTCGCCCTCGCCGATGAGGGCGAGGGTCATGTGGGCGAGGGGCGCGAGGTCGCCGGAGGCGCCCACGGAACCCTTGCTCGGGATCACCGGCAGCACGTCATTGTTGAGCAGCGCCAGCAGGGTATCCACCACTTCCGGGCGGATGCCGGAGCAGCCCACCGCGAGGCTGTTGGCCTTCATGAGGAGGATGCGACGTACGACGGAAGGGGGGAGGGGGTCGCCCAGGCCGCAGGCATGGCTGCGCACCAGGTTGTATTGCAGCTGCGTGAGCCGGTCGCGGGTGATGCGCTGGCGCGCCAGGGCGCCGAAGCCGGTGTTGATGCCGTAGCAGACCTGGTCGGTGTCGATGACCCGGCGCACCGTATCCACGCTCGCCTGCATGGCTTGGCGGCCCTTGGAAGCGAGTTCCACATTGGAGCGGTGGCGGTCGAATGCCTTGAGGTGGCCGAGGTTGAGGTCGGCGCCGGTCAGGGCGAGCGTCTGGCTCATGTACGTTTACCTTTGAAGAAGCGGACGGTGGGCTTCAGGCCCCCGAGCTGATAACCCAGGAAAGCCGGTGCGGGCAGGTCCCAGAGACAGAGATCCGCGTCCCGGCCCGGCGCGAGGGCGCCAATTCTATCCTCTCGGCCGAGGGCGCGCGCGGCATTTTTGGTCACCCCGTCCAGGACCTCATCCGGACCGAGGCCGAAGAGGATGCCGGCCAGGTGCATGGCCGTGAGCAGGCTCGCCACCGGGGACGAACCGGGGTTCAGGTCCGTGGCGATCGCCAGGGGGACTTCGTGCCGGCGGAAGAGTTCCAGCGGTGGTTTGCGGGTCTCCTTGAGGAAATAGAAGGCCCCGGGCAGGAGCACCCCCACGGTGCCGTGCCTGGCCATGGCCGCCGCATCCGCCTCGTCCGAATATTCCAGATGGTCGCAGGAGAGGGCTCCGAGCTCAGCCGCAGCACGGGTGGCGCCGAGGTTGGAGAGCTGGTCGGTATGGGCCCGGAACTTCAAGCCGAGCTTCTGCACCCGCTCCGCCAGGCGGCGCATGTCGTCCACCGTGAAGGCGATGTGTTCCACGAAGATGTCCACGGTGTCGGCGAGACCTTCCGCGGCCACCGCTGGCAGCATCTTTTCCACCACCTCGTCGAGATACCCAGCACGGTCCTTGCCCGGCGGTATCGCATGGGCGCCGAGGAAGGTGGCAGAGACCTCCATGGGGAGCTGCCGGGCCAGGCTGCGGATGGCCCGGAGCATCTTGAGTTCGTCCTCGAGGTCCAGGCCGTAGCCGCTCTTGATCTCCACCGTGGTGACGCCTTCGGCGCGCAGCGCTTCGAGCCGCGGCAGGGTCTCGTCCACGAGCTGTTGTTCGCTCGCGGCCTGCACCGCCTTCACGGTGCTGACGATGCCGCCGCCGGCCCTGGCGATGTCCGCGTAGCTCGCCCCTCGCTGCTTCAGCACGTGCTCGGCCATGCGGTCGCCGGCGTAGAGGGCATGGGTGTGACAGTCCACGAAGCCCGGCAGCAGCAGCTGGCCACCGGCATCCACCGTCTCCTTCGCGGGCGTGCCATCCGGTAGCCCCAAGGCCGCGATCTTGCCGCCGCTCACCGCGAGGCTGGTGACACCGGCATCGGCCCCCAGGCTCTCGGCGAGGCGCGCGTTTCGGATGAGGAGCTCGTGCACGGCGGGTACCCGGAAGGGCGGTTTATGAGAGCATAAGAGTATGCAGACCCGCCTCGCGTTTGAATACATCCTGACCCCTGACGGCATCCAGCGGGACCAGGCATTGGTGGTGGACGCGGACGGCCGCATCCAGCGCATCGAGCCTGCCGCCGGCCAGTGTGATGGCTTTTTGGCCATCCCTGGCATGCCCAATGCCCACAGCCATGCCTTCCAGCGGGCCCTCGCGGGCTTCGGTGAGGTGCCCAAGGGCGCCGATTCCTTCTGGGGCTGGCGCGAGGCCATGTACCACCTCGCCAAGCGCGTCTCCCCCGAGGAGATGTTCATCATCGCCCGGGAAGCTTTCTGGGACATGCTGCGCGGCGGCTATACCAGCGTGGCCGAGTTCCATTACCTGCATCACCTGCCGGACGGCGCACCCGGACCCATCATGGCGCGGACGGTTATCGCCGCGGCCCGGGAAGCCGGCATCCGCCTGCGGTTCCTGCCGGTGTACTACCAGGACGGCGGTTTCAAGCAGCCGCCCCGGGACGAGCAGCGCCGCTTCGTGCACGCCAACGTCGAGGATTACTGCGGGCTTCTGAGCGAGCTGCACGGCGTGGAGCTCGGCATCGCCCCCCATTCCCTGCGCGCCGTGCCGCCGGAGGTGCTGGGCCCGCTGCTGGAGGGGGCCGCCAAGGTCATCCCGGGCGAGTTCCCGGTGCACATCCACGTGAGCGAGCAACAGAAGGAAGTGGACGAGTGCCGCGCGCTCTACGGCGCCACGCCCATCGCGCTGCTCGGCCGCAGCGTGAAACTGGACCGGCGTTGGAACCTGGTGCACGCCACCCACGCGGACGTCGGCGAGTGCCGGCTCATGCGCGAGAGCGGCGCCACCGTGGTGCTCTGTCCCATCACCGAAGCCTATCTCGGCGACGGGTTGTTCGGAGCGGATGAATTCGTACAGCAAGGCGGGCGCATCGCCATCGGTTCCGACAGCAACTGCCGTATCGACGCCTTCGAGGAGCTGCGCTGGCTGGAATACGGCCAGCGGCTGCGCAGCCAGAGCCGCGCGCGCCTCGCGGACCAGGACGGGCTCGGCCTGCCGCTCTGGCGCAAGGCCTGCGCGGGCGGCGCGGCGGCCCTGATGCAGCCCGTGGGGACGCTCGCCGCCGGGCAGTACGCCGACATCGTGGTGCTGGACCGGGACGCGCCGCCCCTGCGCGGCCATGACGCGGATACTTTCATGGATGCGCTCATGATCGGCGGCGGCCGCGCCGACATCGCCGACGTCTACGTGGGCGGAAACCGCCGGGTGCACCGGGGCGTGGTCCACGGCGCCGAGGAGAGTGCCCGGGCCTTCGCCCAGACCGTGATGCGCCTGAGCCTGAGCTGAGGACAGAGAGCTTGGACATCGCCCCTTTCACGGTACGCGAACCTTCCGCCAACGAGATCCCGGTGCTGGTGAGCATCCCGCACACCGGCACGCACGTACCGGAAGCCATCGCCGCGGACTTCGCCTCGGATTACATCCGTAGCCTGCCCATGACCGACTGGCATCTGCACGAACTCTACGACTTCCTGCCGGCCTTGGGCGTCACGACGATCTACGCCACCTACAGCCGCTTCGTGGCGGACCTGAACCGTCCGCCGGACGACACGCCGCTCTATCCGGGGCGCTTCGAGACCGGCTTCGTGGCCACCCAGACCTTCTGGGGCGAGTCCATCTATCGCACGCCGCCCCATGCGACGGAGATCGCCCGGCGCGGCGAGCTGGTGCACAGGCCCTATCACGCCAAGCTCCTGGAACTCATCCGCGCCAAGGCCGCGCACTTCGGGGGCCTGGTGCTGGTGGACGCGCACAGCGTCGCCTCCCGGGCCAACAAGCTGCACGGGGAACTGAAGGACGACATCTATCTGGGCGACCGGGATGGGCGCAGCAACTCGGGCTGGCTCACGGCCCTGGTGGAAGGCGGTTTCCATCAGCGGGGCTTCAAGGTGGTGCGCAATAACCCTTACAAGGGCGGCTACATCACCGACCACTACGGCAAGCTGCCTGAGGTGGCGGCGCTGCAGCTGGAGATGGCCTGGCGGTTGTATATGGACGAAGCGGATGCCCCCCATGGCAACCACCACCCGAACTTCAAGCGCCTCCAGCGGGACCTCAAGGCCGTGTTCACCTCGCTGACCGATGAAGTGAAGCGGCGCGGCACCGTCACGAAATGATCCCTGAATGAAGACGGCGGGCACGAGGGCCGCCGTCTTGTCTCCGATGCCCGTCCTGGCTCAGGGCTTCACGAACTTGAGCGTCATGCGGTCGCTCTCGCCGATGGCCGCGTACTTGGCCTTGTCCTTGTCACCCATGGCATAGGTGGGCGGCAGGGTCCACACGCCCTTGGGATGGCCGTGGTCGTCCTTGGGGTTGGCGTTGATCTCGGACTGGGCAGCGAGCTTGAAGCCTGCCTTCTCCGCTTCCCGGATCACGTAGTCCACTGGCATGTAGCCGGACTCGAAGGTCTCCTCCACGGTCTTGCCCTGGGTGGCCCGGTGCTCGCAGACGCCGAACACGCCGCCGTGCTTCAGTACCTTGAAGGCCGCCTGGAACACCGTGTCGAGCTGACCGCGGCCCTGCCAGTTATGCAGGTTGCGGAAGGTGAGCACCATGTCCGCCGAGCCTTCCGGTCCCAGGTCCATCTTCGCAGGAGGCGAGAAATCCACCACCTTCACCTTGCCGTAGACCGCCGGGTCCGCCTTGAGCTTGGCGAGGTAGCGCACGGTGTTGTCGGACTCAGATTCACCCCGGGCGGGCACCGGTGCGTCGATGAGCTGGCCGTGGTCCTTCAGCACCGGCGCCAGCACCTCGGTGTACCAGCCGGTGCCGGGCCAGAGCTGCACCACGGTCATGTCAGGTTTTAGCCCGAAGAACTCCAGGGTCTCCCGCGGGTGGCGATACTTGTCGCGCGCGGCGTTGGCCGGATCGCGCCAGGAACCCTGGAGCGCCTGGGTGAGGGCGGCGTCGGCGCCGCCGTCATCGGCGGCGAAGGCGGGCGCGGCGAATGCGAGCGCGCCGAAGAGAGCGGAGGAGAGGAAGAAAGTTCTCAGCATGGGGACACCTTATGGCTTGGGTTTCACGAACTTCAGGGTCATGCGATCGCTCTCGCCGATGGTCTTGAGCTGGGGATCCTGGTCGCTCCAGTCCGGC
>DASYZF010000142.1:0-2199 GCA_035946515.1 Gammaproteobacteria bacterium
ATGAGGAGGAATACCAGTCCGTAGGCTAGCCCCGCGAACCAGTCGGAGGTCCAGAAGCCTTTCTTCACCCAAACCCCCGCCTAGATGAATTATCAAGCGTGCTCCATACTACCTTGAATTTTCATGGAAATGGAAGCAAAAAGCCGCCCCGGAAGTCCTTCGCAGGCGTGCTACCATCCGGCCCTCCCCGACGCCCTCCCGAAGCATGAAGAAGACCAAGACCCTCTATGTCTGTGACGCCTGCGGCGGCAAGAGCCTGCGCTGGGCGGGGCAATGCCCGGACTGCGGCGCCTGGAACACCCTGACCGAGACCCAGAGCCTCGGGAGCACCCCGCCCCGGGCCGCCCATGCGGCGGCCGGCGGGGAGATGGTCATGGAAGGTCTCGCCCGCGCCGGGGAGCGGGAGACGCCCCGCTTCCCCACGGGTCTTGAGGAACTGGACCGGGTGCTGGGTGGGGGCTTGGTCCCGGGCTCGATCACCCTCATCGGCGGCGATCCGGGTATCGGAAAATCCACCCTTTTGTTACAAGCCGCGGCGAGCCTTGCCCGGGGGCGCCCCGTGCTCTACGTGAGCGGCGAGGAATCCCCCTCCCAGGTGGGCCTGCGGGCCCGGCGCCTGGAGGTGGGAGAGGCCCCGGTGACGCTGGCGGCCGAGACTTGCGTGGAACGCATCCTGGAGGCGGCCCACAAGGCCAAGCCCGGGGTGATGATCGTGGATTCCATCCAGACGGTGTTCACGGAGCTCTTGCAGTCGGCGCCGGGCGCCGTGGCCCAGCTGCGCGAGAGCACCGCGCTCTTCACCCGTTACGCCAAGCAGAGCGGCACCGCCGTGTTCCTGGTGGGGCACGTGACCAAGGAAGGCGTGATCGCCGGTCCCCGGGTGCTGGAACACATGGTGGACACGGTGCTGTATTTCGAGAACGATGCCGGCAGCCGCTACCGGGTGATCCGCGCCGTCAAGAACCGCTTCGGTGCCGCCAACGAACTCGGCGTGTTCGCCATGACCGAGACCGGTCTCAAGGAGGTGAAGAACCCCTCGGCCATCTTCCTCTCGCGCCACGACGAGCCCGTCTCCGGCAGCGCCGTCACGGTGATCCGCGAGGGCACCCGGCCCATGCTGCTGGAGGTGCAGGCCCTGGTGGACGAGAGCCACCTCGATAACCCGCGCCGCGTGGCGGTGGGCCTGGAGACCAACCGGCTCTCCATGCTGCTCGCGGTGCTGCACCGCCACGGCGGCATCGCCATGTTCGGCCACGACGTGTTCCTGAACGTGGTAGGCGGTCTCAAGGTGAACGAGACCGCTGCGGACCTGGCGGTGGCGCTGGCGGCCCTCTCGAGCTTCCGCGACAAACCCTTGCCTCAAGACCTCATCGTGTTCGGGGAGGTGGGACTGGCGGGGGAGATCCGCCCCGTCTACAACGGCGAGGAACGGCTGCGGGAAGCGGCAAAGCACGGTTTCCGGCGCGCCATCGTGCCCCGCGCCAATGCGCCCAAGAAAGGACCGGAAGGTCTCGAAGTGATGGGTGTCCAGCGGCTCGCCGAGGCCATCGCCTCGGTCTAGTTCTTTTCCTTCTTCACACTCTTCTTTTTCTTGGACTTCTTCGCCGCCGACTCCGCTGTAGCCGGCGCAGGTAAGAGCAGCCGTACGGTCTTGACCGTGTTGCCGGTGGTCTGCACCACTTCGAAGGAATAACCCCCGAGCTTGAAGGCCGTGCCGGCCTGGGGGATGGTCTCCAGGAACTCCAGGATCAGGCCGTTCAAGGTCTTGGGTCCATCCGTGGGCAGCCTCAGCTGCATGGCGCGGTTCAGTTCCCGCACCGTGGCACTGCCGTTCAGCAGGTAGCTGGTCTCGCTCTCCTTATATATGTCCCGTTGCTGGGCGGCGGGGTCGGTGGTGAACTCACCCACGATCTCCTCGAGGATGTCCTCCAGCGTCACGAGGCCATGGATGTCGCCGTATTCGTCCACCACGAGCCCGATGCGGCGCCGCGCGGTCTGGAAGTTCAGGAGTTGGCGCTGCAGCGAAGTGCCCTCCGGCACGAAGTAGGCCTCACGCAGGATCCCCTTCAGGTCGTCCTTGCCCGCGCCCTCCCGGGACAAGAGGTGCAGCACCTGGCGGGCATGCACGAAACCCAGGATGTTGTCGATGTCGCCCTCGTACACCGGCAGGCGCGTGTGCTGGCTGCTGTTCAGCTGGGT
>DASYZF010000143.1:0-8657 GCA_035946515.1 Gammaproteobacteria bacterium
GGCCCTGGTGGGCAAGGGCATCTGCTACGACACCGGCGGCGCCAACCTCAAGTCCGACAAGTCCATGTTCGGCATGCACGGCGACATGCAGGGCTCGGCGGTGGCGCTCGGCACCCTGCTGGCCCTCACCCGCCTGAAGGCACCGTTCCAGATCGACGCCTGGCTCGCCCTGGCCCGCAACCAGATCGGTCCCAAGGCCTATACCCAGAACGAGGTGGTCAAGGCCGGCAACGGCGTGAACATCGAAGTCACCCATACCGACGCGGAAGGCCGCATGGTGCTGGCGGACACCCTCGCTCTCGCCACCAGACCGAAGCCGGCCATCACCGTCGACTACGCGACGCTCACCGGCGCCTGCGTGACGGCCTTGGGCAGCCGCTACAGCGGCGCCTTCACCCGGGACCCCGATCTCGCCAAGGCGGTGATCGCCGCCGGCGCCCGGAGCGGCGAACGGGTCTGGCCCTTCCCCATGGACGGTGACTACGACGAGGATTTGGAGAGCGACATCGCCGACGTGAAGCAGTGCGTGCTGGAGAGCGGCCGCGCCGACCACATCCTGGCCTCCCGCTTCCTCTCCCGCTTCGTGCAGGAAGGCGCACCCTGGATCCACGTGGACCTGTCCGCCTCGGAACACAAGGGTGGCCTCGCCCACATCCCCACGGAAGTGACGGGTTTCGGGGTGCGTTTCACCTTGAGCCTGCTCCTAGACCAGGGGCTCGCACCCGCATGACCGCCACGCTCACCCTCACCCGGCCCGACGACTGGCACCTGCACCTCAGGGACGGGGCAGTGCTGAAGGACACCGTGGTGCACACCGCCCGGCGCTTCGCTCGGGCCATCGTCATGCCCAACCTGAAGCCCCCGGTGACCACGGTGCAGCAGGCCTTGGAATACCGGGAGCGCATCCTGGCGGCCTCTCCCGAGGGCGCGGGCTTCACCCCCCTCATGACCCTCTATCTCACGGAGAAGACCTGGCCCGAGGAGATCCGCCGCGCCAAGGCCAGCGGCCACGTCCACGCCGTGAAGTATTACCCGGCCGGCGCCACCACCAACGCGGAGGCGGGCGTACGGGACATCAAGAACTGCCAGGGAGTGCTGGAAGCGATGGCCGAGGCAGGCCTGCCGCTCCTGATCCACGGCGAGGTCACCGATCCGGATGTGGACGTGTTCGACCGGGAAGCGGTGTTCATCGACAAGGTGCTCGCTCCCCTGGTGCAGCGGCTGCCGACGCTCAAGGTGGTGCTGGAGCACATCACCACCACGACCGGGGCGGACTTCGTGCTCGCGGCCCCGAAGAACGTGGCCGCCACCCTCACCCCCCAGCACCTGCTGCACAACCGCAACGCCCTCTTCAAGGGAGGCCTGCGTCCCCACCTGTATTGCCTGCCGGTGCTCAAGCGCGAGCGCGACCGGGAGGCCCTGCTGAAAGCGGCCGTGAGCGGCGACCCCAAGTTCTTCCTGGGCACCGACAGCGCTCCCCACGCCCGTTATCTCAAGGAGCATTCCTGCGGCTGCGCCGGCATCTTCAGCGCCCACGCCGGCATCGAACTCTATGCGGAAGTCTTCGACCAGGCCGGGGCCCTCGACAAGCTCGAGGCCTTCGCCAGCTTCCACGGCGCGGACTTCTACGGGCTGCCGCGCAACCGCGATCGCATCACGCTGGTGCGCAAACCCTGGACGCCGCCCGAGACTTATCACTTCGGCGATGCCGCCCTGGTGCCGTTCCGCGCCGGCGAAGAAGTCGCCTGGAGCCTCGCTTAAACATATCTTCCCGCGGCTCGTTCCTTTATCCTTCGTCCATGGACGAGACCCACGCATCCCACCCCTTCGCCACGCGCTTCCGCGGCTTCCTGCCGGTGGTGGTGGACGTGGAGACCGGCGGCTTCAACCACAAGACCGACGCCCTGCTGGAGATCGCCGGCGTGCTCCTGGAGATGGACCCGGACGGGCGCCTCTCCCGCGGCGTGACCCACAGCTTCCACGTGCAGCCCTTCGAGGGGGCCAACATCGAACCGGCGGCCCTCGCCATCACCGGCATCGACCCGCATCATCCCCTGCGCCCCGCCCTGCCGGAGCGCGAGGCGTTGCGGCGCCTGTTCCGGGAAGTGCGCACCGACCTCGACAAGTACGGCTGCAACCGCGCGGTGCTGGTCGGCCACAACGCTTTCTTCGACCTCAACTTCCTCAACGCCGCGGTGGAACGCAGCGGCGTGAAGCGCAACCCCTTCCATCCCTTCTCCAGCTTCGACACCGCGACCCTGGGCGGTGTGGCCGTGGGCCAGACGGTCCTGGCCCGTGCGGTAGAAGCGTTGCGACTGCCCTGGGACAGCTCCGCCGCCCATTCCGCCGCCTACGACGCGGAGAAGACCGCCGATCTCTTCTGTGAGATCGTCAACCGCTTCCAGGGCATCTACCAGGCCTCCCTCAAGGGTTGAAAAGAAAACGGGGCCTTTAGGCCCCGTTCAATCCGATCCTCCCCCGAAAGCTGCTGCGCTTGGCATGACTGCGTTGCGCACCGCCTCGTCCTGCCTGCGCTGGCGATGCTTTCGAAGCCGTTTTAACCGTGCTTGATCCCTTTCTCGTCGAACAGCTTCGCGAGCTCGCCCGACTGGAACATCTCCACCGTGATGTCGCAGCCGCCGATGAGCTCGCCTTTCACGAAGAGCTGCGGGAACGTAGGCCAGTTGGAGACCTTGGGCAGCGTCGCGCGTACCTCCGGTTCCGCCAGCACGTTCACGTGCCCGAACTCCACCCCCAGGGACTTCAGCACCTGGGAGGTGCGGGCCGAGAACCCGCACTGCGGGAAGTCCGGCGTGCCTTTCATGAAGAGCACCACCGGCTGGCTGGCGATCTCCTGCTTGATGCGTTCGACGGTATCCATGGTCCCTTGCTCCCCGGCGTCAAGCCGGGCTGTATCTCGGTTAGTTGGATTTTACTTCAAGCTCGGACACCACGTCTTTCACCCCGCCGACGCTCTTGGCCACGCTGATGGCCTGCTGCCGCAGGGCTTCGGTGGGCAAGGTGCCTTTCAGGGTCACCACCTGGTGATCCGTGATGACCTTGATGTCGAAGGACTTCAGCCCCTCGTTGGCGAGGAGCTTCGATTTGACCGCTGTAGTCAGGTAGGAATCGTCCATGAAGCTGCCGGCGCTGGCGCCAGGCATGGGCTTGTCGCTGGCGCATCCCCCAAGGGTGAACAGCGCCGCCCCGGAGAGGGCGAGTGCCATCAGGATGCCGATTCTCATGCGCATGGTGGTTACTCCTGCGTTCATTGTGTTTCGATGCTTGTACGGTCACGCCTATCGGGTAGTTCACCCAGGATGCGGCGCCGTTCGCCTTCGCTCAACCGTAGCCAGCCCGCGATCTCGCCGCTATGCCGGCGGCAACCCAGGCAATATTCATCGTCGTACAGCGTGCAGATACCTATGCAAGGCGATGCGATCGGATCCATGGTAAGCGGCGCTTATGGCGGGATGATGGCACGGATATCGGGAAGGATTATACTAATTGTATCGCTAGTCCCGGCACTCTATTTGACACTTGCCGGGACGGCATCCCAGCCTCCATAAGAATCAGGCAACGAGGAGTATCCGATGAACCCCTTGAACAGCATCAAAGGCACGTTGATCTGCGGTTTCGTGCTCGCCATCGTGATCGCGCTCGCGCTCAACATGGGTGTCGGCACCGTGAATTGGCTGACGCTGGTCCGCTGGATCCACATCCTGGCGGGCATCACCTGGATCGGCCTGCTCTACTACTTCAACTTCGTGCAGACCCCCGCCATGGGCGTGGCCGCCGCCGACAAGGGCGGGCCCGGCGGCGCCGGCGTCTCCAAATACGTGGCGCCCCTGGCGCTGCTCTGGTTCCGCTGGTCTGCCCTCCTCACCTGGGTGATGGGCTTCTGCTACCTCGCCTACCGCGGCAGCCTGGGCGCTTTCGCCCTGGGGCTGGAGAAGTCCCCGGTGGACAGCTACGAGCTCACCATCGGCGTCGGCGCCTGGCTCGGCACCATCATGCTGTTCAACGTCTGGGTGCTGATCTGGCCGAACCAGAAGAAGATCCTCGGCATCGTCACGGCCACCGACGAGCAGAAGGCCAAGGCCCGCAAGATAGCGGGCCTGGCTTCCCGCACCAACACCCTGCTCTCCATCCCCATGATCATGTGCATGGCCTCCGCAAGCCACGGCCTGCCCCTGATCCACGGCTGAGCCGGCCTTTTGCAGCTTGATGGGAGGCCCGGCCGCGAGGCCGGGCCTCTTTATTTATAATAGCCGCCGGTCCCCCACCGGCAGCCCCATGTCCTCCCCCCTGCCCTCCCTGCCCTCCCTGCCAGCGGATATCCCGGTCACCGTGAGCCGTGCGCTCGCCGAGGACATCGGCGACGGCGACCTCACCGCTGCCCTGGTCCCGGCCGCGGGGCGCGCCCGGGGCCGGGTGATCTCCCGGGAACCGGCGGTGCTCTGCGGCACCGCCTGGTTCGACGAGGTGTTCCGGCAGGTGGATGACGCCATCAGCATCCACTGGGAAGCGGGCGACGGCGAGACGCTGCATCGCGACCAGCTGCTGTGCCGCCTCGAAGGCCCGGCCCGGGGCATGCTCACCGGTGAGCGCATCGCCCTGAACTTCCTGCAGACGCTATCGGCCACCGCGACCGTCGCGCGGCGCTACGCGGAGGCCGTGCAGGGCACGGGCGCCACCATCCTGGACACCCGCAAGACCCTGCCGGGGCTGCGCAACGCCCAGAAGTACGCGGTGCGCTGCGGCGGAGCCAACAACCACCGCATGGGGCTCTACGACGGCATCCTGATCAAGGAGAACCACATCATGGCGGCCGGCGGCATCGGCCCCGCGGTCGCCGCGGCGCGTCGGCAGAGCGCCGGGGTGCCGGTGGAAGTGGAGGTCGAGACCCTGCAGCAGGTCAAGGAGGCGCTGGCGGCGGGCGCCGACATCCTGCTGCTGGACAACTTCAAGCTGGAGGGCATGCGCGAAGCCGTGCAAGTCACGGCGCGACGGGCCAAACTGGAGGCCTCCGGCGGCATCGACCTCGCCCAGGTCAGGGCGGTGGCCGAGACCGGCGTCGACTACATCTCCGTCGGGGCGCTCACCAAGGACGTGGACGCGATAGACCTCTCCATGCGCTTCGAATTCGCTTGAGCCCATAAGAATCCATCACGAGGAAACGGCATGTCAGGACTGATCTTCACTCTCATCGTCGTCGCCGCCTTCTGGGCCCTGGCGTATTTCGCCGCCCCCCTGTGGCTGTGGACCGTGGCCGCCGCCATCGGCCTCATCGCCGACGGCTGGCTCACCCATGTGCAGCCCACCCTCGCCTGGGCGATCTTCATCGTGCTGGCGGTACCGCTCAACTGGCGCCCGCTGCGGCGGATGCTGCTCACCGACCATCTGCTCGGCTGGTTCCGCAAGGTGCTGCCGCCCATCTCCGAGACCGAGCGCATCGCCATCGACGCCGGCAACACCTGGTGGGATGCGGACCTGTTCACCGGCCGGCCCGACTGGAAGAAGCTCCTGGCCACCCCCGCCGCCAACCTCAGCGACGAGGAACAGGCCTTCCTGGACGGCCCGGTGGAGGAGTTCTGCAAGTCGCTGGACGACTGGAAGATCACCCACGAGCTCTTCGACCTGACGCCCGAAGCCTGGGAGCTCATACGCAAGCACCGCTTCTTCGGCATGATCATCCCCAAACAATACGGCGGCCACGGCTTCTCCGCGCTCGCCCACTCCACGGTGGTGATGAAGATCGGCACCCGCAGCACCAGCGCCGCGGTCACCGTCATGGTGCCGAACTCCCTCGGGCCCGGCGAACTGTTGCTGCATTACGGCACCGAGGCCCAGAAGCAACACTACCTGCCGCGCCTCGCGCGCGCCGAAGAGATCCCCTGCTTCGCCCTCACCGGCCCCTATGTGGGGTCGGATGCGGGCGCATTGCCGGACAACGGCATCGTCTGCAAGGGCATGTACCAGGGCAAGGAGACCCTGGGCTTCCGTGTCAACTGGGACAAGCGCTACATCACGCTCGCCCCGGTGGCCACCATCCTGGGCGTGGCCTTCAAGGCCTTCGACCCGGACCACCTCCTGGGCGACAAGGTGGACCTCGGCATCACCCTCGCGCTCATCCCCACGGACCTGCCGGGCGTGGAGATCGGCAAGCGCCACAACCCGCTGAACTCGGCGTTCATGAACGGCCCGACCCGCGGCCAGGACGTGTTCATCCCCTTCGACTGCCTCATCGGCGGCACCGAGTACATCGGCCAGGGCTGGAAGATGCTCATGAACTGCCTGTCCGTGGGCCGCGCCATCTCCCTGCCGGCGCTCGGCACCGGCGCCGGGAAGCACGCGAGCCGCGTGACCGGCGCCTATGGCCGGGTGCGCAAGCAGTTCCGCGTACCCATCGGCAAGTTCGAGGGCGTCGAGGAAGCGCTGGCCCGCATCGGCGCTTACACCTACCGCATGGATGCGGCGCGGCGGCTCACCGCGGGCGCCCTCGACCGGGGCGAGAAGCCCTCAGTGCTCTCCGCCATCCTCAAATATCACTGCACGGAAGGCATGCGCCAGGTGCTGGGCGACGCCATGGACGTGCACGGCGGTCGCGGGGTCATGATGGGCCCGCGCAACTACCTGGCCCGCGGCTACCAGGCGGTGCCCGTGAGCATCACGGTGGAAGGCGCCAACATCCTCACCCGCAGCATGATCATCTTCGGCCAAGGCGCGATCCGCGCCCATCCCTACCTGCTGAAGGAGATGGAAGCGGCTTCCAGCGAGGACCACGCCGAGGCCGCGGTGGAGTTCGACCGGGCGCTCTTCGCCCACATCGGCTTCACCCTCAGCAACGCCGCCCGGGCCCTGTTCCTGGGGCTCACCGGCGCCCTGTTCGTGCCGGTGCCGGGCGACGCCGCCACCCGCCGCTATTACCGGCAGCTCTCCCGCATGAGCGCCGCCTTCACTTTCACCGCCGATGTGGGCCTGCTGCTGCTGGGCGGCGAGATGAAGCGCAAGGAGAAGCTCTCCGCCCGCTACGGCGACATCCTGAGCCACCTCTACCTCGCCTCGGCGGTGCTGAAGCAGTACGAGGACCAGGGTCGTCCCGTCGCGGACCTGCCGCTGGTGGAATGGGCCTGCCAGGATTCGTTGCATGCCATGCAGCAGGCTCTCGAGGGCCTGCTGCGCAACTTCCCCTCGCGGCCCCTGGGCTGGCTCATGCGCCTCCTGGTCCTGCCCCTGGGCCGGCCCTATGCGCCGGCCGGCGACAGACTGGGCCACAAAGTGGCGGACATCCTGCTGCAACCCTCTGATGCCCGGGACCGTCTCACCCGCCATGCCTTCACCTCCACCGACCCTAAGGACCCGGTGGGCCGCATGGAACATGCCCTGAAGCAGACCCTCGCCGCGGAACCCGTGGAAGAGAAGCTGCAGCAGGGCATGAAGAAGCGGCTGACTCCGGCCAACTACCTCGGCCTCGTGGACGAAGCGGCGGCCAAGGGCGTCATCGACGCCAAGGAAGCCGCGCTCCTGCGCGGCGCCCACGCGGTGGTCCGCGATGCCATCGACGTGGACGAGTTCGGGTCCTTGAAGGGAGCCTGAGCGGGATTCTTGAGGACGCCGTGATGAGAAAGCCCCGGATCTGCCGGGGCTTTTTTTAGGACGGGTTTTCCAGAATTTATCTACACTTCGAGGTCGGGGGCGCCGCGGAGCAGCTTGTCACACTGGTCAGCCGGCAAGGGCGGGCTGAACAGGAAGCCCTGCATCAGATGGCAGCCTTCGGTCATCAACTGCTTCATCTGGCCGACGGTCTCCACCCCCTCCGCGATCACCCGGAACTTGAGCCGGTCCGCGAGCGTGAGGATGGTGCGGGCGATGGCGGCATCGTACTCGCTGCTGGCGATCCCCTGCACGAAAGCCCGGTCGATCTTGATGATGTCCACGGGCAGATGCTTGATGTACATCAGCGAGGAATGACCGGTGCCGAAGTCGTCCAGGGCGATGCGCACGCCCAGGGACTTCAGGTCCTCCAGGATGCGGATGCTGGCCTTCACGTCCTGCATGATCAGGCTCTCGGTGATCTCGAACTGCAGCGCCGAGGGCGGCAGCCCCGAGGCCATGAGTGCGTCCTCCACCACCCGCCGCAGGTTCTGCATGGTGAACTGGCGCACCGAGAGGTTCACCGCCACGTGCAGCCGCTTGCCGCGCGCCGACTTGTACCAGACGCCGGTCTGGCGGCAGGCTTCTTCCAACACCCACTGTCCCAGCGGCACGATCAACCCGGTCTCCTCCGCGAGCTGGATGAACTCGCTGGGCGGCACGAGGCCGAGTTCAGGATCCTGCCAGCGCACCAGCGCTTCCAGGCCGACGATACCGCCTTCGTTCACGTCGAACTGCGGCTGGTAGTGCAGCACCATCTCATGGTGCCGCAAAGCGCGGCGCAAGGAGTTCTCGCTGGAGAGGCGCCGCATGGCCTTGGTGTGCATGTCTTGGGTGAAGAACTGGTAGTTGTTGCGTCCCCGCTCCTTGGCCTTGTACATGGCGCTGTCGGCGTTCTGCAGCAGCGCCTGGGCGGTGGAGCCGTCGCTCGGATACATGCTCACCCCGATGCTGGCACCGAGGTTCACCTCGGTGCCCTCGAGCAGGATCGGCTCGGCCAG
>DASYZF010000144.1:0-7876 GCA_035946515.1 Gammaproteobacteria bacterium
GAGGAAGTCGGCGGACTCCGGCACCCGCGAGCGCATGGCCGGCTCGTAGAGGCCCATGAGGGCGTAGAGCATGCCCCAGTAGCGCTCGCCCTCGCCCTCCACCGCGTTGAGCGCGAAGCGGTACTTGCGCCAGGCGCCGTAAAGCAGGGGGTAGATCTGCTGGTGCAGCAGGTCGAGCAGGTCCCGCGCCGCCGACTGGTCGTTCCACTCGTCCTCGAGCAGCTCGCTGGTGTACCACACCGGCAGCGGCGAGGAGGCGCCGTAGAGCGACATGAAGGTGGGTGAGATCTCGGACCCCGTGCCGGCGTCGCCGCGCATGCCGGCCACGTCGGACTCGCTGCGCTCCAGGCCCAGCACCGGGCGGTAGCGCAGCGACGTGCTCTCCTCGCCCCCGCGCAGGCGCTCGAGCAGGCGCACGACCTGGTAGAAGTCGTACTCCCGGCTGTTGCTGACGAGCTCGTGCTCTAGATCAGCGCGCGCTTGCCCAGTCTCGCTGGCCATGCGTAGGTGTTCCCGGTTTGCTCGTCCACGAGCGTGAAGGTACTGAAGCTGTTCAAGGTCGAGAAGGTCGCGAGCACGCGGTCCAGGAGGCTCCCGAACAGGAACATGTCGCCCGTCGAGGCGAAGTAGTCCTGGCGCATGCTGGCACGGATGTCCTGGCCGCGGATCAGGTTGCCGCCGAAGAGCCGGTCGCCGGCGCGCGTCCCGACCGTGGAGATGGCCGAGATGCGGCGCAGGTTCGCCACCTCGCGCGGGGACTGGGTGCTGCCCTGCACCACGTAGAGCCTAAGCAGCGCCTGCAGGGTCTCGGCGTTGGCGATGGGCAGGTAGTTGAGCGCCAGGTGCGAGAGCAGGCGCCACAGCACCGCCTCGCCCATGGGCGGCTCGGCCCCGTCGGCGGGCGGCAGGAGGTTCCGGAACGAGATGAGGTCCGAGGTGCCGGTGGTGGAGCGGGAGACGTCGCCGGGCCGCAGCTGCGCCGGCAGCCGGCCGTTGCTGCAGGTGAGCCCCAGGATCAGGGTCTGCTGCACCGGCAGGTCCAGCCCCTGGGGATAGGTCACCAGCAGGTAGGGTTCGGCGCGGCCGCCTTCCGCCCCCGGCACGAAACGCATGTCGTAGTAGGGTTCCTGGGCGTTGCCGCCGCCGTAGAGGTTGATGGAGCGGTACTCCTGGCGCAGCGCAGAGCCGCGGGTGTGACCCACCACCTCGTCCACCGAATAGACCTGGATGTTGCCGCCCCGCTCGCCGGCGGGACGCACCCGCACTTCCGCGCGACGGTGGTTCAGCAGGATGGGGTCGGCGTCATGCCGGAACAGGTTTACCGCCGGCGTGCAGTGCAGGATGAAGCGCTCCCTATCCACCGCCGGGAAGCGCACCTCCAGGGGTGCGAAGTCGAAGCGGATATGGAACTGGTTGCCGTTGCCGCGCTGGCGCCACTCCTGCAGCCGCGTCAGCTCCACGAACAGGAACTTCTCCTTGAGCAGGAAGTACTCCTGCAAGAGACCGAAGGCCGGCAGCGTGGCGGCGGTGCGGGGCAGCATGGCCTCGCCGTCGTCCAGCCCCAGGGGCTGCAGGGCCGAAGCCGGCAACTCATGCTCGCCCGCGCCGCTCGAGATCACGACGCGTTCCAGGCCGCGCAGCAGCAGGTGGTAGAGGTCCGCAGCGCCGGCGAAATCGCCGCCGATGAAGAACGGCATCCGGTCGCCGTCCCACTGGGGCAGCGTCAGGCCGTTGAGCTGCAGGGTCAGGTCGATGGAGCGCCGCCCGCCGGGCCGCTCCAGGAGCTGCGCCTGCACCAGCGACAGGGGAGCGACGCGCACCTCGTAGCAGGTGCGGAAGCGGCATTGGGTGTCCTGCACCTCCACCGAGTCCACGTAGCTGCCGGCCGGCACCACCATGTTGCGCCGCAGGGTGTCCTTGGGCCGGAACTCCATGATGGTGGTGGCCGGCAGCGGGCGCAGGTAATGCGGGTAGATGAGCTGGGTGAGGGTCTGGGCCAGCTCCGGGAAGTCGTCGTCCAGCTTCTCGCGCACCCGGCCGGTGAGGAAAGCCACGCCTTCCAGGATGCGCTCCACGTCCGGATCGGGACTCGGGCCGGAGAGGCGCGAGGCCAGCGCCGGATGGGCGCTGGCGAACTCCTTGGCCAGCTCCCGGAGCGCGTTCAGTTCGCGTTGGTAGTAGTCGCGGTTCATGCTATGCCTGCTGCCTCACGGCGACGCGCCCGTCGCCCTCGATGTTGACCAGATAGCGCAAAGGGACCCGCGTCTTCTCGTAGAGCAGGTTGCCCTGCACCGCGAAGCGCAGCATCCCGGGGCTCTCCTCGGCCGGCACGTTCACCCGTGCATCCTGCAGGCGTGGTTCGTACTGCCGGGTGGTGGTCTCGATGGCTTCCCGGACGCGCTCGATGTCCGGCGGAGTCAGGTTCGCCAGCATGTCGGAGATGTCGGGCAGGCCATAGAGCTCGCCGAGCGGCGTCGCACCCTGGCGCGTGTTGTACAGCTTTCCCAGGTCCTGCAGCACCGACTCGACGTAGCTGCCCACGTCCGCACCGGGACTGCCGCTGGACCAGCGGCGCAAACGCTTGAATAGCCTCTCTTCCGACATGCTTGCGCCTACTTCTTGGCCTCGGGGTCCCAGGTCTCTTCGTACTCGATGCCGTCCTCTTCCCAGGTCCAGCGGATGGTCTCGTAGGTGAACCACAGGTTCTCCATGTTGCCGTAGCCCGCGTTCTGCTTGTCGAGCACGTCCGGCACCCAGGATTCGATCTTCACGATCATCGCGTTCTGCAGCATCACCGTGAAGTACTGCACCTCCTCGCCGGAGCCGTCCAGCCGGTACCAGCGCAGCGTAGCCTCGCTCATGGGCTCACCGCTGCACAGCGCCTGGTAGAGCTTGGGGGTGCTCTTGTCCACCTCCTTGGTGATCATCAACGGGCGGTGGACACGCTTGCCCGAAGGCACGCCGTGCTCGTTCGCTGGCAGGTCCACGGTGTGCTTGAAGGACTGCACCAGGATGGTCTCCTCGCGGCCCTCGATGTCGCAGGAGCCCTCGATCGGACCCTGCTCCTTGCCCACCAGCGTCAGGTTTCCAGGCATCGGCATGGCTGCTACTCCTCACGGCGCCCGGGGAGGCGCCGCTTCATGATTTCTCCAGTTTGCCCGTGACCGCGAGCGAGAACGGCGAACCCAGGTACTTCAGGTGCGGCGTGATGTTGAGCTTCACCAGGTACCAGTCGTTCTTGCCCGGCACTTCCACCACTTCGATCTTCGCCTGCCGCAACGGCCGCCGGGCGCGCACGCTCGGCGCGGGGTTGGCCATGTCGGTGACGTATTGCTGTATCCAGCGCCCCAGCTCCTTCTCGACCTCGGCGCGGTTGCGCCAGGCGCCCAGGTGCTCGCGCTGCATCACCTTGAGATAGTGCGCGAGGCGGCTCACCAGCAGCAGGTAAGGCAGCTGCGCCGCCAGCTTGCGGCCGAAGATGGCGCTCACGTTGGCGCCGGCCTCCTCCTCGGGCACGCTCTGCACCGAGACCGCGGTGTAGAACGCGGCCTCGCTGTCGCCGCGGTGCACGGTGAGGGTGATGAACCCGAAGCGCGACAGGTCCACTTCCAGGCTGTCGTCCACCACCAGCTCGGTGGGCACCTTGCCCGGGCCCTCGGCGCTGCTCACGGCGAGCCCTTCCACCTTGCCGTATTCCTTGCCGGTGACGTTCAGGCACCAGCGGAAGCGCGCGAAGCTCGCGGCGAGGCGCGTGGCGAAGGCGTAGGCGGAGTTGCCCCACAGGCAGCGCTCTTCCTCGCCGCTGAAGCTCTCCGTGTAGTCGAAGGCCGCGGCCTTGAGCCCCGGCGTGCCGTAGGCGCGGCGCAGCAGGAAGCGTGGCAGAGTGAGCCCGAGGTATCGGGCGTCCTCACCGGCGCGGAAGGCGCGCCACTTGGTGAACTGCGGCTCGTTCATGAGCGAGCGCAGGTCCCTGAGGCGCACCAGGCCCGCGAAGTCGTCCAGGCCGAAGAAGCCGGGCCCGGCGGCGCCGATGAAAGGCGCATGGGCCACGGCGGCCACGCTCGCCAGGTTCTGCAGGAGGTGCACGTCCGCCGCGCCCGGGCCGAAGCTGTAGTCGCCCAGCATGAGGCTGTAGGGCCGTCCGCCGTACTGGCCGAACTCGCCCGTGTACACCAGCCGGTAGAGGTGCGACTGCACCACTTCCGGCACGTCCTCGAAATCCTCCCGCAGGCTCTGCTTCGAGACGTTGAACACCTCGATCACGCAGTTCTCGCCGTAGTCCACCCGCTCCAGCAGGAACGCGAGGCCGCGCCAGGAGGCCTCCAGCGCCCGGAACTCCGGGTGGTGCAGGATGCGGTCGAGCTGCGGCCCCAGGCGCGCATCGATCTCCGCCAGCATCTGGCCCACGTTATGGGCGCCCATGGCGCCGACCTTGGACTTGAGCGCGTCCTGCCAGAAGCTCCCCGAACCGGTGACGACCTCCCACTCGCCGAGCAGCGCCTGGATGTCGGCGGCGATCTGCCGCAGGTTCGCGCCCCGCTCCCGGTAGCGCCACAGCAGCGCACGCAGCTCCAACAGGGCCTTGAGCTCCGGCACCTGGCGGATGATCCGGTCCGGTGCGAAGTCGCCGAGGCCGCGGAACTCGAGCGTCACCTCCAGCGGCGCCTCCGTCGCCTCGCTGAGCACGTTCGGCACCTGCAGCTTGAGCTTGGGGGCGAGCTTGGCCAGCACCGGATCGAGATCCCGGGCCGGCAGCGCGATGGGCGCGTTCTCTCCCCCGAAACCGGCGCGCCCGTCCCGGGTGAAATCCCCGAGCACGAGGATCCGGAACGGGAGCTCCACGTCGCTCTCCCGCCCGGCGGTCTCGCTGCGGTAGACAAGCCGCAGCCGTTCGGCTTTTTCCTGGGCCTCGTCAGCCACTCAGGCTCTCCTTATCAAGGCGCGCGCTCATCCGCCCGGCGCCCAGCATTTCGCCACTTCCAGCGGCGCCTCGAGCGGCACCGCCTTCAGGGCCAGGATCACCGGCTTCTGGCCGCTGATGGCGTAGCGCACCCGGATGGCGCTCACGCCGTCGTGCTCGAGCTCCTCGCGGTCGTCCGGGAAGTCCTCCGGACCGAACACATGCTCGCCGTCCTTGAAGTCGTCCAGGAACTGCGGGAAGCCCTTCAGCCCCGAGTAGACCCGCGTCAGTACCAGCGGGCCCACGAAGATGCGCAGCACCGTGTCGCCGCAGCCGCCCACGGTCCAGTTGAAGGTCTGGGTGGCCTTGAAGTTGTAGTTGTCCAGCTCCTGCATGCCCGCGGCGCACTGCAGCGTGAGCATCACGTTGCTGGGCAGGATCTTGGCGCCGGTGTTGACGTTGGTGGGCAGGGTGGCGAGCGTCACCGCCTGGTTGCCCTCCACCAGCTGCGCCCCCTCCAAGGCGTGGTTCAGGAAGCTCATGAAGCTCGGGTCGAAGGGGATGGCTTCCTTGTCCACGTGCACCGGCACGTAGCCCGCCTGATACTTGTTGCTGAGGAAGGGCGCCGCCGTCTTCCCGGTGTAGGACCACACGAGGCCGCTCTTGCCGATGAGCAGGTCCGGCAGCTTGGATTCCTCCACGCCCTCGGTCTGGGTCAGCACGTCCGCGCTCCACTGCTGGTCCAGGTAGCAGGCGGTCTCCTGCTGCATGAACTGGTAGAGCAGGCGCAGCGGCCCGGTGTAGAGCTTCCAGAAGGACTCGGTCTCGGGGTCGGGCTTGCCCATCAGGAGCTGCAAGGCCTGGATCGCGGCCCAGCCGTTGCCGCCGCTGGTGCCGCTCGTCGCCACCTTGTCCGGGTTGGCGAACCAGGCCGACACGTTGGCATAGGACTCGGTGGCGTTGTCCGAGTTGAAGGCCATCAGCGTGATCGCCTTCTCGTAATCCTCGTTGGCCTTGGCGGCGTTCTCGATGGCGGACTCGAGGTCCTTCACCTTCTTGCCGCGCTTGGCCTTGGGCTTCTTGTTTAGCTTCTGGATGGCCTTCACCTGGCCGTTGATCTCCTTGGCTTCCTTGCTGAGGCCCGTCAGCAGGCCGACGCCGTAGCCGGCCAGCGCCTTGCCGAAGCCGTTGGACTGCGCCGCGGCAGCCTTGGTGGACGAAGCCGGCGCATAGGTGGCCACCTCGTGGTAGTAGTCCACCGAGGTCTTGAGGTCCGCCGCGTCCTCGTCCAGGGGCGCGAACTCCTCGTGCATGCGGTCCAGGAGCTTCAGATAGGGATCCGACTGGGCGAGGTTGCCCACGAGCGCGAGCCACTGGGAACGGTCCGCCAGGGTGTCGCTGCCCTCGTCGAAGCGGTCCGCGAACTGCTTCCAGGCGTCCACGTAGGCGTCCTGGTAGTAGTCGTAGAAGCGGTCCATGTAGTCCTGCACCGGGCCGTTGCCGCCGCCGGTGGCCTGCTGCAGCTCGTCGGTGAAGCCCTTGATGATCTTGAAGCCCTCGGCGGTGAAGGCCGGCGCCACCTGGGGCGGCTCCGCCAGGGGGCGCGTGCCGTCCCAGAAGTCCTCCAGGGACACGGGCTTCAGGTCAGGCGCGTGGTTCGCCAGGTTGAGGAGCCAGGTGTAGTCGCCGGAGGTCTTGCGCAAGAGCTCCACCAGCGAACCGCTCACGAAGGCCTGTTCCTGATGCAGGTCCTCGTCGTAGTCCACCCGGGCCTCATACTCGGCGTAGAGCACCTGCAGCGCGTCGCCGGCGGGATCCGTGAGTGCGGGCTGCAGCTCCTTCCAGTAGGCGGTAGGCACCGGCGCGAGCGCGTGCAGGTCCGCAGCGTCCGCGTCGGCGATGCGCGCCTGCAGGATCAGGCTGCGCCGCGCCAGGCCCTCGGCCAGCACCTGGATGGCGGGGTCGCCGGGACTGATGAGCTCGAGGCGCTCCTTGAGGCGCTTGTCCATGTCCTTCAGCACCCCGTCCTGGAAGCGCTGCTGGAAGCCGTTGCTGATGGCGTCGAGCTGGGGCGGGGTCAGGCCCGCGTACCAGGGGAACAGCCAGCCATCCCGGGCCGCCGTGAGGTTGTTCAGGGTGGTGTCCACCTGGGCCAGCGCCGTGACTTCCTGGTTCACGTCCGCCTGGGAATAAGTCACGGGGCGCAGGTCGTGGCCGATGCTGCGCAGCGCGCCGTAGTCGTGCAGGAACAGGAAGCTCAGCACGAGGCCGGCGGCCACGAGCAGCCCGCCGGCGATGCCGATCCAGTAGCGGTGCAGGGAGCGGCGCAGCCGTTCCGCGGCCGGCAGGGTGACGAGCAGGCTGCGGTCCGCGGGCATCACCTGGGTGAAGAGGTCGTGCAGGAACAGGCCGCGGTCCTTGAGGCCGGCGCCGGGGATGCCCGCGAGCGCCTGCTGGCTGGAGGACAGGAACATGCCGCGGAAGTGCGGCGTCTCGAGGTAGGGGCTGCCCCGCAGGGTGCCGTCGGTGAAATGGCGCAGGCCTTCGCGCAGCTTATATAAGGCGTCCGGGAAGAACATCATCTCCACGGACGGGGTCTTGCTGCGCTCCACCAGCAGCAGGCGCAGGTCCTTGAGGCGGGTGTTGAGCTTCTCCAGGCATTCGTCCAGGGCCGTGAGCACGTCCGCCCCCGGCTTCTCGTTCAGGGCACCCATCACCTGCTGCCAGCTCTCCTCGGGCAGGGACTCGCAGAACTGGGTGAAGCCCTCGATCAGGTCGCACTTGGTGACGAGCAGGTACACCGGCACCTGCGCCGCCAGGGTGTTCATGAGGTGACCGAGGCTCGCGCGCACCTGGCGCCCCTCCTCCAGGAGCTCGTCGGCCCCGGCGTTGAGCAGCCGGTCCGCGCCCACCACCACCAGGATGCCGTTCAGGGGCTCCTTCTGCTTGCGGCGCGAGAGCAGCGCCATGAGCGTG
>DASYZF010000145.1:0-3590 GCA_035946515.1 Gammaproteobacteria bacterium
GCCGCTCGGGGCCGAAGAGCGCGCGCAGCGCGCCGCCCCCCTTGAGCACGAAGCCGGAGCCCCGCTTCTGGAACAAGGCGCGGGCGAAACGTTCCAGGAACTGTTCCCGCAAGGCAGCCATGGGTGGAGTTCTATTAAGTAAATAATGACAACAATATTAGCATAATTTACTTGATTAAAATATGACCATAGGAAAGCCTCCGACATCCCCGCGCGGGCAAGGCATGGGCGATACGCTAGTGGCGCGCAGACGTGTCTCCCATGCTTAGGCGGCCACTCTTATACGCAGATTGCGTATATACGCAATCTGCGTATAATTGGCTCCATGCAGGCCGTCTTCGTCGAGCTGCCCGCGTTCGAGCGACACCGCGAGGACTACCTCGGCGACGAGGCATTTCGGGACCTTCAGAAGCAGTTGATGAAGGACCCGGAGGCCGGCGATCCGATACCGGATACCGGCGGCCTGCGTAAACTGCGGTTCGCCGATAGACGGCGCAGCAAGGGCAAGCGCGGCGGGCTGCGGGTGATCTACTACTGGTGGGATGCAGGAATGCAGTTCTGGCTGTTCACCGTGTATGACTAAGGACGAGATGGCCGATCTCACTCCATCGCAGCGCAAGGCGCTCAAGGCGATGATCAAGGCGGAGTTGGCCGCCAGGAGGACAAGATGAAGACCGCGATGAAGTCCAAAACAACGGGCGCTTCCAAGCGCGACCTTTTCAAGGAAGTGGGCGAGGGGATGACCGCGCTGGCGGAATCCCGCAAGGGCAAGCGCACCCTGCGCACACATACGCTGGCTTACAAGCCCGCTCCGGAAGTCACTCCGCAGGAACTGGTCCGCGTACGCCGGCATCTACAGATCTCCCGCGCCGTGTTTGCGATCTATCTCCGCACCAATGTGCGCACCCTCGAGAATTGGGAGCAGGGCAGGGCGAAGCCGAATGCCCAGGCCGCCCTGCTCATCAACCTGGTCAAGCGCTACCCTGATACGGTGGATCGCCTGGCGGCGATCTGAAACACGGATTCCTCCATCTGCGATCTTTAAGACAGGAAGTCTCGGGTTTCGGTCACTTCGGGGTACCACATGACTGAAAAACCTGCTCCGGGCCAGCAACAGCCACCGGACGGTAGCTTCCTTTCGACCCCGCCGCCTTTCTGGTCGGCGGCGTTCCATGTCTCCTTCCTGCCGCGGGTGATCGCCTGGCGCATCGCCCAGTGGCGCCGCGAGCGGGGCGCCCGGCGCCATGTCCACATCGAGATCCCGCTGCTCATCTTCGGCTGCCTGCTGCTGGTGGTGCTGGGTGCACCGGCGGCGGCCCATGGCTCCATCGCCGGCTGGGGGAGCGCGATCCTGGGCGCGGGCGCGCTCGTGGCGCTCATGGGCTGGTCCATGGTCGGGGAATATCGGACGCGGCGACGGGAGGGCTACCGCTACGACTACGCGGTCTTCATGCCCTCGGTGTTCTTCTGCTGCCTGCTGCTCGGGTTCACGGCCGGGCTCATCGCCGGCGGCACGATCTACAACGACCCGAGTGTGGGCTATCTCTGGTGCGGGCCGGGGCTCGTCGTCGGTTATCTCGCTGGCCTCTTCGCCGCCCGCTGGGTGCACGCCCTCGGCTTCATGGCCGAGTGGTTCGTCTATCTCGCGATCCTCGGCCTCGTCTTCCTACCCATCGAGGATCTCATCGTCATCCTCGTCTACGCCAACAAGAGATAGGAGGGGGTAGGCACCGCGCCCGACCTGTGCTGCAATCTTCGCCGACGGCGTCGCGACTCCTTGTTTTTTGCCGCGCAGGCTGTCATAAAAAATACATATATACCCCTCCCTCCAGAGGCAGCTTCTGTTAAGTCCGCCGGTACTTCGGATAGGTGGAGCGCGAGGAGTTAAGTCTTCTTAACTGGATGAGCATGGCAGACAAGCGACTCACATCCGCGGAAGTTTCCTTGGCGCGTCTGCGCCGTCTGCTCTCCCGCCGCCGGGGCGTCACCGAGAAGCGCATGATCGGCGGCGTCTGCTTCCTCAAGGACGGGCAGATGGCCTGCGGCGTGAACGCGGAAGGTCTCCTGATCCGCGTCGGACCCGAAGCCCGCGAGAAGTTCCTGGCCAAGCCGCACGTGAAGCCCATGCGTTTCGCCGGCAAGGCGCTCTCCGGCTACGTGCTCGTGGAACCGGCCGGCATCAAGACGGATGCGGCTTTGAAGAGATGGCTGCAAGTCGGTCTGGCCTTTGTGGCTAAAACCCCGCAGGAAAAAACCGTTTCGAGGATGGCGAAGCGCAAGCCCACGCGACGCTAAGCCGCCTCTGTGGTATACCTTTGCTTACAAAACATTTGTGTGGGGGTGAGATATGCGTTTTTCCGGTCTCCTCTTGGCTTCCTTAGGGCTGGCCGTCTCCACCGTGGCCCTGGCCGACACCACGCCCGCGCCGACCCCGGCGCCCATGACCAGCACCCAGCTCAAGGCCGCCCAGGCGCAGAACGCCCAGGCCACCACGGCGAACAACCTGATCGACCAGGCCCAGAAGGCCCAGCAGGCCAACGATTGGGCCGGCGCGGAAGCGGCCCTGAAGCAGCTCGTCGCCCTCGACTCCAAGCGTTGGGACTATGCCCAGCACCTGGGAGACGCCCAGTACAACGAGGGCAAGTACAAGGACGCGGTGCAGAGCTATGGCAACGGCATCGCGCTCGCCCAGGCCGACACCACCGATGCCGCCGGCGCGAAACAGGCCATGGGCGCCATGTACACCAACCAGGGCGCCGCCTATCTGAAGCTGAAGCGCAGCAAGGACGCCGTGGCCGCCTACGAGAAGGCGGCGGTGCTCTCGGACAACCCCGGGATCGCCTACTTCAACCTCTGCGTGTTGCTCTACAACGCCAAGGAAGACGACGGCGCGGTCGAGGCCTGCGACAAGGCCATCGCCGCGGACCCGACCCGGCCCGACGCGTACTACATCAAGGGCTCGGTGCTGGTGGGCGAGGGCGAGACCGACAACAACGGCAACTTCGTGGTGCCGAAGGGCACGGTGGAAGCCCTCAAGACCTACCTCAAGCTCTCGCCCAACGGCGCCCATGCGCCGGACGTGAAGCAGATGCTGGATCTCATCGGCAAGCCCTAAAGCGGCGGGTGGAGGGGTTCGATTATGTGATCGTGGGCGGGGGCTCGGCGGGCGCGGTGCTCGCGGCGCGGCTCTCGGAGGACCCGGCGGTCACGGTGTGCCTGCTCGAGGCGGGCGGCCGCGGCGAGGGCTGGGCGGTGAAGCTGCCGCTCGGCATCATCGCCACGGTCCCCTGGCCCTTCATCAACTGGGGTTTCAAGAGCGTGCCGCAGCCGGAGCTCGCCGGCCGCCGCACCTATCAGCCCCGCGGCCGGGTGCTGGGCGGCTCGAGCGCCATCAACGCCATGATCTACACCCGCGGCCACCCGTCCGACTACGACGCCTGGGCGGCCATGGGCAACGCCGGCTGGTCTTATGAAGACGTGCTGCCGTATTTCACGCGGGCGGAGGCGAACCTCACGTTCCGGGACCGCTGGCACGGCAACGCAGGCCCCTTGCCCGTGAGCGAGCTGCGTACCGGCAACCCGCTGCAGCA
>DASYZF010000146.1:0-4385 GCA_035946515.1 Gammaproteobacteria bacterium
TCCTTGAAATGGTCCACGTCGGCGATGGCGAAGGCGATCACCCGGTCCGCGTTCTCGGCCCGCTCCCGGTCGCGGCGGAAGTGGGCGAGGTCCGAGGGCAGCTGCTGGCCTAAGTAGCGGCGGTTCTTGAGGCCGGTGAGCGGGTCGGTCTGGCTCGCGTCCTCCAGCTGGCGGTTCAGCACCTTGAGGGCCGCCGTGCGCTCCGCCACCACTTCCTCCAGGTATAGCCGCTGGCGCTTGAGGCTGCGTACCTGTAGCCGGTAACCCAGGAACACCAGCAGCGCCACGGCGAGTACCGCGAGGCCCCGGAACCACCAGGTCTCGTAGAAGAAGGGCTGGATGCGGAAGGCCATGCTGGCCGGGTCCTCGGCCCAGACGCCGGCGTTGTTGCTGCCCTTGACCTCGAACACGTAGTCGCCGGGCGAGAGGTTGGTGTAGTTCACCACCCGCCGCGACACGTCGTCCAGGACCTGCCAGTCGTCCTCGTAGCCCCGCAGCCGGTAGCTCAGCTCCACGCTGCGCGGGTTCTGGAAGCTCAACACCGAGAAGCGGAAGGCGAGGTCCCGGGCGCGGGAGGGGATGCGCAGGGGCTTGCCCAGGTATTCCTGCCAGGCCTTGCCGTAGTACACGGCTTCCACCACCACGTTGGGCACCGCCTCGTTCTGGTGCACGTGGCGGGTGTCCACGCTCACCACGCCGTTGCGGGAGGGGAGCCAGAGGCGGGTGCCGTCGAAGTAACCGCGGGCGTTGCCGGCGCCGTTGCAGCAATAGCCCTTCTCGCTGCCGGACCACTGGCCCTGCTCGCTCAGGATGCGCTGGGGATGGATCGAATCCTGCTTGCCGGCGGCGAGGGCCTCCAGGTCCGCGATGCGCATCCGGTAGATGCCGCGGATGCCCGCCACCCAGAGCCATTCCTTCGCCGTGTCCGGCGTCATGAAGGTGGGGGTGTTGGCGGGCAGGCCCTGGGCCGTGTGCAGCGCGTGCCATTGCTTGCCGTCGTAGAGGTACATGACGTCTTCGCTGAACACGCCCACCACGAGCGCGCCGTCCGGCAGCTCGCCGATGGCGGTGACGAAGGCGTCGCCGAACCCCGCGTCCGCCCCGAAAGGCTGGAAGCGAGTGCCGTCGAACTGGTAGAGGCCGGCGAGCGTGCCCACCAGGAGGCGCTGGTCGCGGGTCTCGTAGATGAGGCGCGAGCGCACGTCCTTCAGGCCCGCCTCCATGCCGAAGCGGGTGAGGACGCCGTCGGCGAGGCGGAACACCCCGTCCAGGCTCGCGATCCACAGCGTACCGGCATGGTCCCGGAATATGCCCTGCACGGTGATGCCCTGCAGCGGCGCGAGGAAGGCCGGGTGCAACACCTGGCCGTCCTGGTATTGCACCAGGCCGCCGCCGGTGCCCACCCACAGGCGGGTGCCGTCGTCCAGGAGCGTGTAGGCATTGGGGCCGGGGAGTTCGGCGGCCGGGATCGCGAGGGTGTAACGGCCGCCCTTCAGCAGGTACACGCCGTTGGCGGTGCCCACCCAGGTGCCGCCATCGTGGCCGACGCTGTAGTTGGGCGCCACGCACCAGGTGAGGGTCTCGCCCAGGCCCTCGGTGGTGGTGTAGCGCTGGGTGTAGCCGTTCCACAGGCGCGAGACGCCGAAGGCGCGGGTGCCGAGCCAGAGGTCGTGCTCCCGGTCCTCGTAGATGGACTGCACCTGGGCGACGCTCTTGGTCTCGCTCGCCGGGGTGAACTGCTGCAGGGCGTCGCCCGCGAGCCGCGCCAGGCCCGCGTTGGTGGCGACCCAGAAGTTGCCGTCGGAATCCTCATAGAAGGTGTTGATGGCAAGGTGCAGCTCCGCCGGATCGCCGGCGGCCCGCTGCCAGCCCTTGCCGGTGTAGCGGAACAGGCCCTTGCTGGTGCCGGCCCAGAGCGCGTCGTCGTGGGCGATGAGGCCCGTGACCATGGTGCCCGCGCCTTCCGGCGCGGCGATGCTCTTGGTGCCGCCCAGGGTCTCAAGGTAGATCTTGCCCACGCCGCCCACCCACAGCGCGCCGTGCCACTGCAGGAGCGAGAACAGCGACTCCGCCGGCACGCCTGCGTCGCGGTGCAGGCCGTCCTTGTCCACGCGCAGCAGCCCGGTGCTGGTGGCGGCCATGAGGCGCCCGTCGCTGAAAACCAGCGCGCGCACGTCCGCTTCCTTGTTCACGCCCTTGTCGGCGGCGGTGACGAGATGTATGGCGTCGTCCTGGTACCAGGCGACGCCCTTGTTGGTGCCCATCCACAGCGTGCCGTCGGGGGCCGTGAGCAACGCCGTGCCCCAGTAGCTCGGCAGATAGGACCTGAAGCTCACGCCATCGAAGCGGGCGAGGCCGTCCTGGGTGCCCAACCAGATGTAGCCGTGTTTGCCCTGGGCGATGGAGAGCACGGTGATCTGGGGCAGGCCCTGTTCCACGGACCAGGTGTCGCTGGCGTAGTCGTGGAAGGCCTTGCCGGGTTCGAGCGCGAGGGCGGGGGAGAAGTGCAGGACGAGGGCGGCGAGCACGCTGCCCAGGAGCGCGGAGCGAAACCCCATGCTTCGCACGCTAAATGACCTCACCCTCGCTCCAGCCGGTCAGTCGTTCGTCGTTCTTCTTAGCAGCATAGACGATTGGTCCGCCTCCGGCACGGGTGGTCAATCCTTGCGCAGCCACCGCCGGAAGAGCGGCGCCGCCAGCCCCAGGCCGAGGCTGAAGCAGACCAGCAGGAACCAGAACACCCGCGGCCAGCGCGCCTCGGGGTGGTCCTGCTGCTCCTGGCTCACGAACACCGCGGCGATGGCCACGGCCAGCAGCACGGCGGTGATGACCGCCTTGAACCTGCGCAGGCGCTGCGCCATCCGCTCCGGGTCGCTCATGGCGGCGCTCACTTGGCGGCCGCGGCGTCAGCGTCGGCGTTGCGGTCATCCTGCAGCAGCAGCTGGAGCTCCTCGGCCGCTTCCTTGGAGGTCTGGGCCAGCTTGGCCTCGTCCCGGAACACCGCGAACTGCCGGTCCAGCAGCGCCGCGTCGTGCTTCTCGAAGGTCTCCACGGTGCGGGCGATGTCCTCCGGTGCGAGGCCGAGCGCCAGGAGCAGGTCCTCGCTGAGCTTGATGCTGGAGTAATAGGTCTCCCGCACCACGATGCCCACGCCCTGCTCGCGCAGCAGCTGGGCGTGGTAGCGGTTGCGGGCCCGGGCCAGGACCGTGAGGTTGGGGAAATGCTTGCGCACCATCTCGGCGGTGCGTACCGAGCCCTCGACGCTGTCCACCGCCAGCACCAGGAACCTGGACTGCTCCGCCTTGGCGGCGCGCAGGAGCTCGAGGCGCGAGGCGTCGCCGTAATAGACCTTGCTGCCGAAGCGCCGCAGGGTCTCGATCTGGGTGGCGTCCGCCTCCAGGGCCGTGAAGGCGATCTGCTTCATGCGCAGCAGGCGGCCCACGATCTGGCCGAAGCGGCCGAAGCCGGCGATGATCACCGGGTTGCCGGGCTCGTCGATGTTGTCGAACTCCGGCTCCCTGCGCTCGTCGAGGAAGGGCTGCACCAGGCGCTAGTTGCCGAGCACCAGGAAGGGGGTGGCGGCCATGGAAAGCGTCACGGCCAGGTTGAGCAGATCGGCGAGTTCCTGGCCGAAGAGCCTATAGCCCGCCGCGGCGTCGAACAGCACGAAGGCGAACTCGCCGCCCGCCGGCAACACGAAGGCGAGGTTGCGGGAGGACGGGCCCGGCAGGCCGAAGAGCTTGCCGGTGGCGTAGAGCGCGCCCATCTTGAGCGCCAGGAGCCCCGCCACCACGCCCAAGACCGTGAGCGGCTCGCCGCGGATGAGCCCCAGGTTCACGGACATGCCCACGGCCATGAAGAACAGCCCCAGCAGGAGGCCCTTGAAGGGCTCGATGTTGGCCTCGAACTCGTGGCGGTAACTGGAGTCCGCCAGCAGCACGCCGGCGATGAAGGCGCCCAAGCCCATGGAGAGCCCCACGGAGTTGGCCAGGAGCCCGGCGCCGAGGACGATGAGCAGGGCCGAGGCGGTGAAGATCTCCGGGTTGCCGAAGCGGGTGACGAGGCGGAAGAGGGTGCGCAGGATTATGCGGTTGGTGAGGCCGAGGAGCAGCAGCACGGCGGCGATGATGATGAGTTTCCTGCCCACCGCGTGCATGTCCAGGTTGCCGCCGCCGTAGAACACCCCGAGCACCGCCAGCACCGGGATGGCGGCGATGTCCTGGAACAGCAGGATGCCGAAGGCGGCGCGGCCGTGGTGCATGGCGAGCTGCTGCTTCTCCCCCAGCATCTGCAGCACGAAGGCGGTGGAGGAGAGGGAGAGCCCGAAGCCCGCCACCAGGGCCGGGCCCCAGGCGAGGCCGAGGGCGCGGCTGGCGAGGGCGAGC
>DASYZF010000147.1:0-3362 GCA_035946515.1 Gammaproteobacteria bacterium
TAGTGCCGCCATGTTCATAGAAACCGTCGAACAGCGTGTGCGCCTGGTGCGGCCCCGCAGCTTCGCGGGATTGATGACGCTCTACGAGAGCAACCACGTACGCCTGAAGCAGCTCCTCGGCAACCTCAAGCACCTCCCCGACCACGCCGTCTCTTCCAGTCCCCGCGACCTCGATCTGCACCTCACGGTGGAGGAGCGCAGCCCTTACACCAGCGTGCTGCACATGACCTATTGGTTCGACGAGGCCGCGGCTCGTGTCGCCGATCCGGACCTGAAGCTCTGCATCTACCACGACGCGCGTCTGGCCGAGACCCTGAGCTGCGCCGATGCACCGCGCCATGTGGCGCTACGCGGTGTATGGAAGCCTGCCGCCTCCGCCATGGAACAGCGTTGGACACGAAACATCCTGCTCCACAAGTGGCTGGAGTTCTGCCTGGACAACCGCCACCGCTTCCGGCCCGCCGCTTAACCGGTCTGTAATCTTCTGCGTCTACGCTACGGCTGTCCGGATCCCCGTACCGTCGGCCGCCTCTTTATGTCGTGTGAGCGGTGGGCGCCGGTGGTTTGTGGCAAGATGGGCGCGCATCTTTCGTGAGGGTGGGACTCCGTGGGTTTATTCAAGAAGGCAGCGCCGGAGCAGGAAGAGCCTGCTGCCGAGACCACCGAACAGCACAAGTCGCTGGTCAACATCTTCCAGGACCGCAACCTCATCAAGCGCAAGCTGGATGAAGCGGAGGCGGAGCGCACCGTGCTGCGTGCCGACGTGGAAGACCTGCGCAAGCGCTACGACGAGACCAGCCGCCGGCTCGTGACCCTGGAACAGATGCTCAGCGACCCGGAGAAGGCCCAGAACGCCATCCTCTACTACCGCCTCAAGGCCGTCTGGGATACCTGCCGCAACCAGATCAAGGCCCTGGCCGAGGACCTCTCCAGCCGTCAGGAACAGTTCGAGCGCGAGCGCCACGGCGAGCTCTTCGAGCAACGCCGCGCCGCGCAGATCAAGGACCTGCAGCGCATGGTGGAGATCCTGGACCGGGATCGCCAGAACATCGTCATGTCCATCGCCGACCTGGAGCGGGACGCCGCCAAGCTGAAGCGCTTCTGGCACAAGAAGAAGCGCGAGGAAGTGCTGATCAGGATCGAGGAGACCCACGAGAAGTTCCCGCCCCTCGACAAGCGCAAGGCCGAGCTGCTCGCCAAGATCGAGCAGGTGCGCAAGGCGCCGGCCCAGAGCTTCGGCGGCATCGGCATCCCCGCGCGCCGCGCCATCAACACCGCGCTCCTGGCCCTGACCCAGTACCTCTACCTGCATTTCACCGAGCACAGCATCGCCGAGATGGCGCGCAGCGCCGGCACCAAGCCGGTCTCGGACGTCAACTACGGCAACGCCAAGGATTGCCTCGCCATCGGCGCCAACATCTGGGAAGTGGTGCTGAAACTCAAGAACGACACCAGCCGTCCGGACAAGCTCAAGCACCGCACCGAGTACCTGAAGCAGAAGCTCGCCTATGCCAACGACGGCGAGAGCGTGCCCGAGATGTCCTCCCTGGACTACATGCTGCCCTTCGTATTGAATGGACCCACGCTGGACATGAGCGTCAACGCGCTCCCGGTCAACGTGATGCATCTCAACTACTGGGACATCCAGAGCCTGCTGCTCAAGTCCCCCGAGAAGACCGAGCAGGCTCCTGCGGTGAAGGCCATCGGCGCAGACTGATCCGCCGCCGCCTGCGCCTCAGCGCAGGTATTCTTCCGTATCCGCGAGCTCGACGTCCGGGGACTGCCGGAACATCCAGCGCAAGGCCGGGACGTGGCCGGCCCCGATGAAGATCACCACCCGGTCGCCGGGTTCCGCCTGCCGCATCACATTGGCGTAGATGTGCACGTTGCGCGCATACCAGGTCGACACCAGGTCGGCGCCGGAATAGTCTCCATCCGCCCCCACGCGCGCGATGAACGGATACCAGCCGCCGTTCATGCCGGAGGCCTGGGGATCGTTCACGTAGCGCAGCACGTCCCCGACGCTGCCGTGCAAGGTCAGGTCGTCGAGCCGTTCGAGGTAGGGGGCCATCTCGGCTTCGGCGGCGTCCAGGATCGCCTGCTGCCCGTGGCGCGCCGCCGAGCCGGTCATGCCTTCGTAGTCGAAGGGGAAATCCTGGATGGTGTCGATGCAGTAGATCGCCGGGTCATGGGCCAGGGCCGCCAGGCGGAAGCCGTATTGGTAGACCTCGTTGGGTCCCAGGGTGAACCTGCCCTGCAGGTATTGCTGGTACTCCGCCGTCGTCTTGGGGTCCTGGTAGTCCCGCTCCACCATCACCTTGGTGGGTTTGAACCGCGCGATGTCGCCGATCACCGCCTGGATCTCCGCCTGGTGCCGCGGGCTCATGGGGTCGATGTTGGGCGAGTTGTGCACGTCGTGCTTCTTGCCCAGGTGATCGACTCCGACCAGCAGTATCTGGACGCGGGGCGGGACGGGGGCCGCTGCCTTGGCCGCGCCGAGCGTGGCGCAGGCGGCCATGGCGAACAGCAGCGCCGTCAGGGCGGGCAGGCGATGTCCACGCTGCATGGGTCTCTCCTCGTGCATATGTCGGGTATCGAGCCTGTTACCGGGTACCATCCCCGGTTCAGATGTGGGGGTTCGGAACCGGGCCCTTGTGGGTCCGCGCCGCACGCCATTCCCGTGCCGCGGCCATCACCCGCGCGGACCAGAGTCCCAGGTCGTCCAGCAGGATATAGATGGTGGGCAGCACCAGGAGGCTCACCGGTGTCGAGAACGCCAGTCCGCCGATGATGGCCCGCGCCATGGGGAAATAGGGCGGGCCGTCGCCGCCGATGGTGGTGTTGCCGATGGCGAGCGGCACCAGCCCCAGGATGGTGGTGGACATGGTCATGAGGATGGGGCGCAGGCGGTGGGTCGCGCCCTCCACCACCGCGGAGTAGCGCGACTGGCCCTCGCGCCTCAGCTGGTTGATGTGGTCGATCATCACGATGCCGTTGTTCACCACCACGCCCATGAGTATCAGGATGCCGATCATGGCCATGATGCCGAAGCTCGTGCCGCTCACCAGGAAGAACCAGAACACGCCGAAGATCGAGAACACGATGCCGCTCAAGATCGCCGCCGGATGCAGCAGCGACTCGAACAGCGCCGCCATCACGATGTAGATGAGCAGCGCCGCCAGCAGCATGTTGGTGACCATGGTCTGGTTCTCGGAGTCGTCCTGCTGCACGCCCTCGCCGAAGGCCCACTGGTAGCCCGGGGGCAGGTTCAGGTTGTCCATGACCTGTTTGATCTGGGGCCGCACCTGGTCGAAGGTCACGTCGTGGGCCAGGCTCAGGGTGATGCCGAGGGAGGCCGCGCG
>DASYZF010000148.1:0-4936 GCA_035946515.1 Gammaproteobacteria bacterium
CCAGCCCCTGGTGCTCATCGCCGGCGGCGACGCCAAGGGCCAGGACTTCGCGCCGCTGGCCGAGGTGCTGGCGGAGAAAGCGCGCGCCGCGGTGCTGCTCGGCAAGGACGCGCCGCTGCTGGAGCGGGCCTTCGCCGGCAAGCTCCCCACCCGGCGCGTGAAGGACATGGATGCGGCGGTGCAGGCGGCCGCGGAATGGGCCCGGCCCGGCGACCTGGTGCTCCTGTCGCCGGCCTGCTCGAGCCTGGACATGTTCGACAACTTCGAGCACCGGGGACGCGTGTTCGCGGCCGCGGTGAGGAGGCTCGCCGGTGAGTGACGCCAGGGTCATCGCGGGCGACGTGGAGGCGCGCGGCACGGACGCGATGCTGCTCGTGATCGCCGGCCTCATCCTGGTGATCGGTCTCGTGATGGTGGCCTCGGCTTCCATCTCGCTGGCCGACAAGACCAGCGGCAGCCCGTTCTACTACCTGATCCGGCAGCTCTTGTTCGCCGCCGCCGGTGGTTTCGCGGGCGTCGCCATGTATTCCCTGCCGCTCGTCTGGTGGCAGCGTTCCGGTTATCTCCTGCTGCTGCTGGCCTTCGCGCTTCTCGCGGTGGTGCTGGTGCCGGGCATCGGCCGCCACATCAACGGCAGCATCCGCTGGGTGGTGCTGGGGCCGTTCCGCCTGCAGGTGTCGGAGCCGGCGCGGCTGCTGATCTTCATCTACCTCGCGGGCTACATCGTGCGCCGCCGCGAGGAACTCGCCTCGGGTTTCAAGGGTTTCCTCAAGCCCATGCTGCTCGTCTGTGCCGCCGGCATCCTGCTCCTGGCGGAGCCGGACTTCGGCGCCACCCTGGTGCTCACCACCACCGCCATGGCCATGCTGTTCCTGGGGGGCGCGCGCCTCAAGGACTTCGCGCTCTGCGCCGGCGCCGGCGGCCTCGCCGCCCTGGCGCTGGTGTTCTCCTCGCCCTACCGCCTGGCGCGGCTCACGGGTTTCCTCAACCCCTGGCAGGATCCCTTCGACAGCGGTTTCCAGCTCACCAACTCGCTCATCGCCATCGGCCAGGGGCAGGTGTTCGGCGTGGGCTTGGGCGAGAGCGTGCAGAAGCTCTTCTACCTGCCGGAGGCCCACACCGACTTCCTGTTCGCGGTGACCGCCGAGGAGTTCGGCCTCGTCGGCTCCCTGACCCTGATCGCGCTGTACCTCTTGCTCACCTGGCGCGCCATCCTGGTGGGCCGGCGCGCGGTGAAGCGCAGCCAGCTCTTCGGCGGCTACCTCGCCTATGGCATCGGCATCTGGATCGGCATGCAGGCCTTCATCAACATGGGCGTGAACATGGGGGTGCTGCCCACCAAGGGCCTGACGCTGCCGCTCATGAGTTACGGCGGCAGCAGCCTGATCGTGAGCTGCGCCGCCATCGGCCTGTTGCTGCGCGTGGACCGCGAAGCCAGGAATGCCGGTAGCTGGACTGCCAAGGAGGACGAATCGTGATTCTCGCGCGCATTGCGAGAGCGGCAAATGGGCGAGGCCGGTGTCTTTACCGGAATGCCGGTGGCATTCCGGTCCGGACGAGCGACGCACCATGGATGGTGCGGCTGGTCGCCATACCAGGGACGGGTCCGGAGGCGCACATATGACGCGCTCTCCCGGCATCGTAATCATGGCAGGCGGTACGGGCGGCCACGTGTTCCCGGCTCTCGCCGTGGCGGATGTGTTGAGATCGCGTGGACACAGCGTCACCTGGATCGGCACCCGCCAGGGTCTCGAAGCACGCATCGTCCCCGCCGCCGGCATCCCCGTGGAATGGATCGACGTGGGCGGCGTGCGCGGCAAGGGCATGGGCGCGCTGCTCAAGGCGCCGTTCGTGCTGAGCCGCGCCCTGCTGCAGTCCATGAGCATCTTCCGGCGCTTGCAGCCCGTCGCCGCCCTCGGCATGGGTGGTTTCGCCAGCGGCCCCGGCGGCATCGCCGCGCGCCTGGCCGGTTGCCCGCTGGTGGTGCACGAGCAGAACGCCGTGCCCGGGGTCACCAACCGCATCCTGAGCCGTGTCTCCAGCGAACTGCTGGAAGGTTTCCCCGGGAGTTTCCCCAGCGGACGCCGCGCCCGTTACGTGGGCAACCCGGTGCGCCAGGTCATCGCCGCCTTGCCGGCACCGGAGCGGCGGTTCGCGGGCCGCGAGGGGCCCCTGCGCCTGCTGGTCCTCGGCGGCAGCCAGGGTGCCCGGGTGCTGAACCAGAACGTGCCCGCGGCCGTGGGCTTGCTGAAGCGCGGCAGCGTGGAAGTGCTGCACCAGACCGGCGTGAAGGACGCGGAGGCGGTGGCCACTCTCTACCGGGACCAGGGTATCGAAGCCCGGGTCACGCCCTTCATCGACGACATGGCGGCGGCCTACGGCTGGGCGGATCTCGCGGTCTGCCGCTCCGGCGCGCTGACCATCGCGGAGCTCGCCGCCGCCGGCCTCGGCGCCCTGCTGGTGCCCTTCGCCGCCGCGGTGGATGACCATCAGACCAAGAACGCCCGTTTCCTGGTGGAGCAGGGCGCCGCGCTGCTGCTGGCCCAGTCCGCCGCCACCACCGAGGCCCTGGCGGGCGCGCTGCAGGCGCTGCTCCAGGACCGCCGGCAGCCGCTGGCCATGGCGCAGGCCGCGCGGGCGCTGGCGCGGGTGGATGCGGCCGACGTGGTGGCGGACGCCTGCCTCGCGGCGGGAGGCCTGCCATGAGCAACCTCATGCGCCGCATCCGCAACATCCATTTCGTGGGCATCGGCGGTGCCGGCATGGGCGGCATCGCGGAAGTGCTCATCAACCTGGGCTACCAGGTGCGGGGTTCCGACCTCAAGGCCAACGCCGTGACCGAGCGCCTCAAGGGTCTCGGTGCACGCATCGCCATCGGCCACGGCGCCGGCAACGTGGCGGACGCGGACGTGGTGGTGACGTCCACCGCGGTGGCGGCGGACAACCCGGAGATCCTCGAGGCCCGCGCCCGGCGCATCCCGGTGGTGCGCCGCGCCGAGATGCTGGCGGAGCTGATGCGCTTCCGCTTCGGCATCGCCGTGGCCGGCACCCACGGCAAGACCACCACCACGAGCCTGGTGGCGAGCGTGCTCTCGGAGGGCGGGCTCGACCCCACCTTCGTGATCGGCGGCAAGCTCACCAGCATCGGCAGCAACGCGCGCCTCGGCCAGGGCGAATACCTGGTGGCGGAAGCGGACGAGAGCGACGCCTCCTTCCTGCACCTGCAGCCGCTCATCGCCGTGGTCACCAACATCGATGCCGACCACCTCGGCACCTACGGCGGCGACTTCGCCAGGTTGCGCGGCACTTTCCTCGAGTTCCTGCAGCACCTGCCGTTCTACGGCCTGGCGGTGCTGTGCGTGGACGACCCGGAGGTGCGGCGCATCCTGCCGGACGTGGGCCGGCCCGTGGCCACCTACGGCGCGGCCGAGGATGCGGACTTCCATGCCAGCGACATCCGTCGCGAGGGCCACCTGACCCACTTCAAGGCCTGGATCCCCAAGCGCGGCCAGCCCCTGGACGTGAACCTGAACCTGGCCGGGCGCCACAACGTGCTGAACGCCCTGGCGGCCATCGCCATCGCCCACGACCTCGGCGTCTCCGACGCGGCGGTGCTGAAGGCACTCGCCGGTTTCCAGGGCGTCGGCCGCCGCTTCCAGATGCACGGAGAGGTGGTGACGGCGGCGGGCCGGGTGATGCTGGTGGACGACTACGGCCATCATCCGCGGGAACTCGCGGCCACCCTGCAGGCGGCGCGCGAGGGCTGGCCCGAGCGCCGCCTGGTGGTGGCTTTCCAGCCCCACCGCTACACCCGCACCCGCGACCTGTTCGAGGACTTCGCGGAAGTGCTGTCCCAGGCGGATGCGCTCTTGCTCACCGAAGTCTATGCCGCCGGCGAGGAGCCCATCGCCGGCGCCGACGGCCGGGCCCTGGCCCGCGCCATCCGCAACCGCGGCCGGGTGGAGCCGGTGTTCGTGCAGCGCGCCCAGGACCTGCCGCAAGCCTTGGGCGGCGTGCTCAGGGACGGCGACCTGCTGCTCACGCTCGGCGCCGGCGACATCGGCGCCGTGGCGGCGGAACTGCCCAAGACCCTGTCGCGAGGAGCGAAAGCATGAGCGAGCGCGATACCGGGGCCCCCGTGAAGTTCTGGCGCCGGCGCATCGTGGTGCTGGGCGCCGCGGCCGGCCTGTTCCTGGCCTTGGGCCTGGGCTTGGCGTTCTGGTTCGCGGCGCCGCTCCTGGCAGGCCCGGCGCTGACGCGCCTCACGGTCGGCGGCCGGCTGCAGCACGTGGACCCCAACGCGGTGCGCGCCGCGGCGGCCGCCAACGTGGGCCGTGGCTTCTTCGACACCCGGGTGGAGAAGGTCAGTGCCGCCATCCGCCAGATCCCCTGGGTCGCGGAGGCGGACGTGCGCCGTGAGTGGCCCCACACCCTGCACGTGGAGATCGTGGAGGAGATGCCGGTGGCGCGCTGGAATGCGGACGGCCTCATCGACGCCCAGGGCCGGGTGTTCGTGCATGGGCAGGCCGGCGCCTACCAGAGCCTGCCGCGGCTCACCGGCAGCGACGCGGACGCCCAGGACGTGCTCGCGGAATACGACACGCTGGCGGCGCTGCTGGCGCCGCGCGGGCTCGCCATCGCCGAGCTCGACGTGGACGCGCGCGGCGCGGCTACCGTGGAACTGGACGACGGCATCGAAGTGCGCCTCGGGCGCGAGGAGGCGGCGGCGCGCCTGGCGCGCTTCACCGCCATGGCGCTGCCGGCCTTGGGCGCCAAGCTCGCGACCGTGGCTTACGTGGACATGCGTTACACCAACGGCTTCGCCGTGGGCTGGAAGACAGCCGGCGGCGGAAAACAGGGGGCCTAATGCTGATGGCGAAGAGACCGGACAAGCATCTGATCGTGGGCCTCGACGTAGGCACCTCCAAGGTGGTGG
>DASYZF010000149.1:0-6491 GCA_035946515.1 Gammaproteobacteria bacterium
CACCGTCGACCTCAACACCATCCCGGCCTCGGTCATCGACCACGTGGAAGTGCTGCAGGACGGCGCCTCCGCGATCTACGGTTCCGACGCCATCTCCGGCGTGGTGAACATCATCACGGTGAAGAACTTCAACGGCCGCCAGGCGGACGCCTACGCCGGCATCTACAACGGCGACGGCCACTGGGACGGCAAGACCGAGGCCTATGACTTCACCTACGGCGCGAACAACGACAAGAGCGGCATGGTGTTCAACGCCTCCTACACCAACCAGGATGGCATCTTCTCCAAGGACCGCAACATCTCCAAGGAACCGGTGATCGGCGAGGGGAACGCCGGCGGCAGCTCCGCCCTCCCCGACGGTCGCTTCTTCGTAGTGGCGCCCGCCACCGGCCCCAACTCGGGGGTCTGCCCTGCCGGCACCGCCTGCGACCTGACCTACGACCCGACCACCAAGAGCTACCGCGACTTCGTGAGCAAGGGCCCGACCAGCGACCGCTTCAACTACGCGCCCTATAACTACGTGCTGACGCCGGAAGAGCGCTACGCCGCTTTCTTCCAGGGCTACTCGGACCTCTCGGACAACATCACGTTCAAGACGGACATGATGTACACCCACCGCGACTCCCACCAGCAGGCGGCGCCGGAACCGCTGTTCTTCGCCTCGAGCAGCATCACCATCGACATCCCGGCGAACCAGAAGTACAACCCCTTCGGTTTCGACCTGAACGCGGGTGATCCGACCAAACCCGTCACCCTGGGCCTTGCCGGCCTGCGCATGGTGGCCAACGGCATCCGCACCTACCACGAGAAGGAAGACGTCTTCCATTTCGACATGGGCCTGAACGGCTTCTTCAACGCCGGGTCCAGCGAGTGGGACTGGGACATGAACTACGGCTACTCCAATGACGACGAGATCGACGTCAACGGCGGCCACTTCGACGTGAGCCACCTGCGTCTCGCCCTGGGCGATCCCACGATCTGCGCCGCGGTGGCGGGCTGCGTGCCGCTCGACATCTTCCAGGGTCCCGGCGGGATGACCCCGGCCATGCTGAACTATGCGGCCTACACCGCCCAGAACCAGTTCAGCAACACCCAGCGCGTCTACAACGCCGACCTCACCAACGCCGACCTGGCGGAGCTGCCCGGCGGACCCATGGGCTTCGCGGTCGGCGCCGAAGTCCTGGAACACGACGGCCAGTTCCTGCCGGACTCCGTGGCCCAGAACGGCTACGACAGCTTCAACCCGGGCCGCCCGGTGCTGCCCACCCAGGGCCGCGAGACCTCCAAGGCTGTCTACGCCGAGACCGACCTGCCGCTCGTGGGCGGCGTGACGGGCATAAAGTCGCTGGACCTGGACCTCGCGGGCCGCAACACCCGCTACAACACCTTCGGCAGCAGCAACACCTACCGCTGGGGCCTAAAGTGGAACGTGAACAACGACTTGATGGTGCGCACCGCCTGGTCGCAGGGTTTCCGCGCCCCTACCATCCAGGACCTGTTCTCCGCGGGCTCCAACCTGTCGGCGAACATCCTCGACCCCTGCACCGTCGCCGACCCCATCACCAGCAACCCGCTCACGCCGGCGGCGACCTGCGCCTTGAAGGGAGTGCCGGCCTACGCCCAGCCGAATGCGCAGATCAACACCCTGGAGATCGGCAACCCGCACCTGAAGCCGGAGACCTCCATCTCCCGCACCATCGGCTTCGTGTACAGCCCTGACTGGCTGCCGGGCTTCAACCTCAATGCCGACTATTACAAGATCGAGGTGGACAACACCATCCAGCCCGCCAGCGGCCAGATCATCCTCAACGGCTGCTACACGGCGACGCTCGCCACCTCGAACGCCGCGGATTGCGCCCTCATCAAGCGCACGGCGTTCGGCGACGTACAGACCATCAACGACCTGGTCCAGAACGTCGGCACCACCACCACCACGGGCATCGACGTCAGTGCGAGCTATGCCTTCCCGAGCACGGCCTCAGGCGACTACAAGCTCTCCTTCGACGACACCCACATCAAGACCTTCCAGCAGGTGTTCCCGAACCCGACGGGCCCGGCGACGGTCACCGAGCTCGCCGGCGTGGAGCGCGGCGGCTCGGTGTTCCCCTTCGGCGTGCCGCACGACAAGGCCAAGCTGGCCCTGGACTGGAACGCTGGCAACTGGTCGGCGCAGTACAGCCTGCGCTACATCAGCGCCTTGTCCGAGCCGCAGGCCGGTGGGGCGCCCACCCGTCACGACGGCGCGACCACCTACCACGACGCGCAGGGCAGCTACAAGGTGGACTCGCTCAACACCACCTTCACCCTGGGTATCCGCAACCTGTGGGCCAAGGAGCCGCCGTCCTCGACCGTCCAGGAACTCAACAACTTCGATCCGACCCTGTATGACGTTCCCGGCCGCTTCGTGTATGGCCGCATCAGTGTGAACTTCTAAGCCTTAACAACAAAGAACGTGGGGTAGCTCAGCCCCACAACCCGCGAGGGTTGTGGGGCTCTTTTTTGGGGAAACAACTTAAGGATAAGAAAAAGCCTGTATGAAAGGCTCAAGCCTCGGCATCACGGGCGCGAGCTCGTCAGCGTAACGCCGCCAGCGCTCCCGCGCTTCCTGGTAGAGGGGCCGCGCCACCTGGTGATAGCTCGGGGTGTTGATGCGCCGCCCCTTGGCGGTGGCCTGGAAATCCAGCACGGCCTCATCCCAGGGCAGCCCCAGGAACTCCAGCAGCGTGCGCGCCCTGCCCTCGGTGTCCTCCAGCAGATCCTCGTAACGCAGCGTGAACACGGCCTTAGGCATAGCCGCGAAAGAGAGCCGCCCCACCTCCATCACCGCGGCATAGAAATCCGCGGTCTCCTCCAGGCTGAGGAAATGCTGCATCGCCTCGTTCAACACGAAGCTCTGCATGAAACAGGAGAGCACCACGTCGCGCGGGTCGCGCAAGGAAAAGACGAAGCGCGCCGCCGGGAAGAGACGCTTGAGATGCGGCACGAAGAGCGTGTTGAGCGGCAGCTTGTCCACGAACAGGCGCCGGCGCGGCCGGCCGGCGAGATAAGCGTCCACCCGCCGCCAGTAGCGCTGCCGGTCGGCGGCGAGCTCCAGGGACGAAGCGCGCAGCAAGGCTTCCATCCCGCTGTCCGTGAGGGCGTAGCGGGCGAGGAAGTCCTGCAGGGTGTCCTGCTCTTCCAGCACCGTCACCTCGGGGTGGCCCGATAGGATTTGGTCCAGGAGCGTGGTGCCGGAGCGAGGGAACCCCACCAGGAACACCGGCGAGTCCGCACCGTCCTCCGTGGGTGCAGCCAGCAAACGTTCGAGGTAACGGGCGGAGCGGGCGGCGGCCGGGAAACTGTAAGGACCCTCGCCGGGGCCGGCAACCAGCGTCTCCTTGAGGGCCGCCTTCGCCTCCAGGAACATCCGCCAGGCATCATTGGGTCGCCCCAGGCGATCGTAGAGTGCGCCGAGGCGGCCCGCCACGAGCGCCCGGTTGCGGGGTGTGAGCGCTTCTTGCCGCAGGCCCTCCAGCTCGGAGACCGCCGGTCCGAGTTCGCCAGCACGGAAGCGCAGCTGCGCGCGGGTGAGGCGTGCCACGGGATCGGTGGGCGCGCGCTTGAGCGCCGTCTCGCACCAGCGCCCCGCCTCCTCGAGTTCGTTGCGCTGTTCCAGGAGCGAGGCGAGGCTTGCCGCGGCGGCCGCGTGATCCGGTGCGAGGGCGAGACAGCGACGGTAGGCGGTTTCCGCGGCTTCCGCCGCGCCCGTCTCTTCGCTGGTCACCGCCAGATTGAACTGGGACTCCGGGTCGCGGGGATCGAGCGTGGCGGCCCGGGCGAAAGCATCGCGCGCCTCGAGCTTGGCACCGCTGTCGGCGAGGGCTATCCCTAAGTTGTGCTGAAGTTGTGCGTCGCCGGGTTTGAGCACAGCAGCCCGGGCCATGGATGCGATCGCTTCGGAAAGATCGCCCGCCGCCATGCAGCAGAGACCGAGGAGATGCAGCGCATCCGGCTGGTCCGCCTGCAGCGCCAGCACCTGGGTGGCGGCACGCGCGGCGGCGCCATGATCCCCCTGGCCGTAGGCCACGGAAGCCGCGCTCATGAGACGGTGGATCTCGGCCTGTCGCGGCGCATCGGGATGGGGCATGGCCCATATTACCGTGCCTGCCCGGACATGCTTAAATGCCGCGATGGACCGTCTCACCTCCCTCCGCATCCTGCAATGCCGCCCCGGGTTCGAGACGGAATGCGCCGAGGAGGCAGGCACCGGCGCCGCGGTACTGGGCGGAGGCATGGTGAGCGCCGCGGGCTCCGATGCGCCGCTCTCGGGGCTCGTGTTCGCGCGCCAGGCTTTCCGGCAGGCGGCGGAGCTCAAGGAACTGCCGGCGGGTGACCGCATCAACGCCATCCTCGCCGCTCTCGAAGCCCATGCGGGACCGGTGAGCGACGTGCTGCTGGAGCACCCGGACACCAACGCCGGCAAGGAACTCGCGGGCTTCCTCAAGAAGTTCGCACTGCCGCTCAAGTCCGCCCTCGCCAAGCGCGGCTTCCCGGTGCAGCGCAGTGCCGGGCGGCGCCTGCATCTGCTCTTCACCGACTCCCGTCACCTGCGCCTCGGCTTCTCCGCGGGCGAGGACGGCAGCCCCCTGCCGAACGGCATCCTGCACCTCAAGATGCCGCGGGAAGCGCCGAGCCGTTCCACCCTGAAGCTGGAGGAAGCCCTGCTCTGCTTCCTCGACGGGCGCGACCGTGACCGTTGGTTGCGCCCGGGACTCAGCGCCGTGGACCTCGGCGCGGCTCCCGGCGGCTGGACCTGGCAGCTCACCCGCCGCGGCCTCAAGGTCACGGCCGTGGACAACGGTCCCATGCAGTCCGAGCTCATGGGTACGGGCCTGGTGGAGCACCGCCGTGAGGACGGTTTCCGCTTCCGCCCGCGCCGGCCGGTGGACTGGCTGCTCTGCGACATGGTGGAACAGCCGCAGCGGGTGGCGGCGCTGGTGGGGGACTGGTTGGCGCGCGGCGATTGCCGGCGGGCGATCTTCAACCTGAAAATGCCCATGAAACGCCGCTACCGGAGCCTGCGGGAATGCCTGGATGGCCTGCGCCAACGCCTCGACGCCGAGGGCCTGGACCCCGTGCTGCGCTGCAAACAGCTCTACCATGACCGGGAAGAAGTAACCGCCTATATCGGCCTCCCCTGAGCCACGCCCGGTATTAAACTAACGGCCCTCCTCGCCACACGGGACGGACCATGAGCGACGCCCTGGCCAAGCATTACTCCGCCCACCTCGAGACCGTGCGCCGTCACTTCGATGCGGCCATGCAGGCCGCGGGTTGCGACCAGGTGGCTGTGTTCGCCGGGTCCCCACACCTGCAGTTCCTGGACGACTACCACTACCCCTTCAAGGCCAACCCGCACTTCAAGTACTGGGTACCGCTCACCGCGGCACCGGAGTCCTTCGTGGTGTACACCGCCGGCAAGAAGCCGGTGCTGATCTACTTCCAGCCGGACGATTACTGGCACGTGCCGCCGGCTCCGCCCGCGGGTTACTGGGTGGAACATTTCGACGTGCGCGTCATCAAACAGCCGGAGACCGCCCGCGAGGAGCTGCCGCCGGCGAAGCGGCGCGCCTTCCTGGGCGAATGGCGAGAGGACTTCCGCGGCTGGGGCTTCGATCTCGTGAACCCCGAGGCCATGATCAATCCGCTGCACTACGCGCGCGCCGCCAAGACCGCTTATGAACTGGAGTGCATGCGCCGCTCCAACGCCTCGGCAGCCCGCGGTCACCGCGCGGCGGAACAGGCTTTCCGGGCCGGTGCCTCGGAGTACGAGATCCATAACGCCTTCCTGGCGGGCGCCGGCGAGACGGACGACGCGCTGCCCTACCACGCCATCGTCGCGCTCAACGAGCATGCCGCGACCCTGCACTATCAGCATTGGGAGCGGGATCGGCCCAAGCAGCACGGTGGCTTCCTCATCGACGCCGGCACCCAGCACCACGGCTACGCCTCGGACGTGACCCGCACCTACTCCGGCGAGGCCGACGAGTTCCAGGCGCTCATCGACGGCATGGATCGGGAGCAGCAGGCGCTCTGCGCCCAGGTGAAACCAGGCGTCGACTTCGCCAAGCTGCACCTCGAAGCCCATGCCGCCGTGGCGCGCCTGCTCAAGGAGTTCGGTTTCGTGGACCTGTCGCCGGAGACGATCCTGGCCCAGGGCATCACCGGCACCTTCCTGCCCCACGGCCTCGGCCATCTCCTCGGCCTGCAGACCCATGACGTGGGCGGCTTCATGGCCGGCCCCGCCGGCGGCACCCTGCCGAAACCCGAAGGGCACCCGTACCTGCGCACCACCCGCACCCTGGGCGAGGGCTTCGTGGTCACCATCGAGCCCGGGTTCTACTTCATCCCGGCGCTCCTGGACAAGCTCAAGGCGGAATCCGCCGGCAAGCACGTGGATTGGAAGAAGGTGGATGGCTTCCGCAAGTTCGGCGGCATCCGCATCGAGGACA
>DASYZF010000150.1:0-2118 GCA_035946515.1 Gammaproteobacteria bacterium
TACCAGGCGTTGAGCTCGGGCTCGGCGCGGCAGCCGGCCACGATGGCGCGGATGATGCGCACGGTCACGTCCTGGCCCGGCTGCCAGTTGTGGATGTCGGCGTCGTCGAACAGCGTGCACTCGGCCACTTCGCTGCGCGACTTGGTCATGCTGGCGTGCATGGCGCGGCGCGGTCCGCGCATCGGCTCGGCCACGCCGTACTTCACGTCGGCGCGCTTCGCCGGCAGGTCCCAACGCGCGGCCGGCGCTTCGGCCGCCGCGGGCGCGCCGCCGCCCTGGGCCCGACGCACGTCGTCGGCGGAGACGGTGTCGTTCTTGCCGGTGGGGTCGATGGAGGCGAGGTCGACCCCGAGCTGCTTCGCCAGGATGCGCACCGAGGGCAGGGCCTTCACCCGCGCCGGGTCTTTCTTCTGCTTCTTGCGGATGATGGCGGTCTCGGCCACGAGGTCGTTGCTGGTGGGCACGGCGCCGACCACGGTGCCGCTGTCTTCCTCGATGGGCTGGGACTTCTTCGCGGGGGCCGGAGCCGCCGCCGCGGGTTTCGGTGCAGGCGCCGCCGCGCCTCCGTCGATATCGAAGTCCACGAGCGCGGAATGGGTCGGGATGATGTCACCGGCCTTACCGTGGAGCTTGGCGATCTTGCCCGCCCAGGGAGAGGGCACGTCCACCACCGCCTTGGCGGTCTCGACGGAGAGCAGCGGCTGGTCCACCTTGACCACGTCGCCTTCCTTGACGTGCCAGCTGACGATCTCGGCCTCCTGCAGGCCTTCGCCCAGATCCGGCAGATTGAACGTTCTCATGTTCAGGCCTCCAGCACTTTGCGTATGCCCTTGATGACGCGCTCCACGCTCGGCATGTAGTCGTGCTCGAGCTTGAAGAGCGGCATGGGGATGTCGTAACCGGTGACGCGCTCGATGGGCGCCTTGAGGGAGTAGATGGCCTTCTCGGCGACGGTGGCGGCGATCTCGGCGCCCACGCCGCAGTTCTTGGGGGCCTCGTGGATGATCACCAGGCGCCCGGTCTTCTCCACCGACTCCAGGATGGTGCCGAAGTCGATGGGGCTGACGGTCGCGAGGTCGATCACGTCGCAGCTCACGCCTTCCTCGGCCAGCTTGGCGGCGGCCTGCAGGGTCTCATGGACCATGGCGCCCCAGGAGACCAGCGTCACGTCCTCGCCTTCGCGCAGCACGAAGCAGGTGTCGAGCGGCAGGGCCTTGCCGTCGTCTTCCACTTCCGCCTTGTTGAGGCGGTACAGGCGTGTCGGCTCCAGGAACACCACCGGATCCGGGTCGCGGATGGCGGCGAGCAGGAGACCGTAGGCGCGGGACGGGGAGGAGGGCATCACGGTGCGGATGCCCGGCATGTGCGCGAACATGGCTTCGTTACTCTCGGAATGGTGCTCGGGCGCGTGGATGCCGCCGCCCGAGGGGGCGCGCAGCACCATGGGCACGTGCAGGCGGCCGCGGGTGCGGGTGCGCAGGCGGCCGGCGTGGTTGATCATCTGGTCCACGGCGGGATAGATGAAGCCGGAGAACTGGATCTCGGCGATGGGCTTCATGCCCTGGGTCGCCATGCCGATGGAGATGCCGGCGATGAGGGCTTCGGCGAGCGGCGTGTCCATGACACGCTCCTTGCCGAAACGCTGCTGCAGGCCCTGGGTGGCGCGGAACACGCCGCCGTTCAGGCCCACGTCCTCGCCCAGCACCACCACGGACGGATCCTTCTCCATCTCATGCGCCATCGCCATGGTGATGGCTTCGACCATCGTGACCTTAGCCATGGTGGGAGCCCTCCTCGACAGCCTCTTCGCGCTGGGCGACGAGGCCCTCCGGCAGGTTGGCGAACATGTGGTTGAACATGCTCTCCACCGGCGGCTTGCCGGCATCCTTATATAGCTTCACTTCCGCGTCCACCCGCTCGGCGCATTCCGCCAGCAGGGCGTCTTCCTTCTTCTGGTCCCAGGCGCCGATGTCCATAAGGTGCTTGCGGATGCGGACCAGGGGCTCCTTCTTCCACTCGCCTTCCACCTCGCCCTTGGGGCGATAGCGCGTCGCGTCGTCCGCGGTGGTGTGGTCGTGCAGGCGGTAGGTGAGGGCTTCGACCAGGGTCGGGCCCTTG
>DASYZF010000151.1:0-1803 GCA_035946515.1 Gammaproteobacteria bacterium
CCCAGGCGCCGGTATTCCAGGTTCCAGGCGGCGTAACCGCGTCGCACCAAGTCCTCGGCGATGGGCGTGTATTGGTCCCGGGCATAGGGCAGGCGCCAGAAGCCCCCGTGCAAGAGGCAGATCACCGGCGGGCTCTTGGCCTTAGGCAGGTGGAGATCCCCTAGCTGGGATCCGGCAGGGCCGTAGCGGAAGGTCTGCATGGTTTCAGTCCGCGAGCTGTTGCTCGATGGTCTTGCTGCGCGCGTCTGCCACATCTCCGGTGTGCCGGGTGGTCACGGTCTCGATGAGCACCAGGCCGCATTCCACCTCGGCCACCGGGTTGTGGAGCGTGTCTTTCGGGATCACGTAGAAATCGCCGGGGCCGAGTTCCACCGTGCGGTCCTTGAGCTCTATCTTCAACCGGCCGTACACCACCAGGAACATCTCGTCTTCGTGGTTATGCTTGTGCCAGACCAGTTGGCCCTTCACCTTCGCCACCTTCACGTACTGGTCGTTGACCCGACCCACCACGCGCGGCGACCAATGCTCGGTGACGCCCGCCAGAGCCTCGGCGAAGTTCACGGGATTCAAGCTGTCCATCGGAAGCCTCCGAAAAGCCGCATCAGCCATGGTCTCGATGTGTGAGATGTGTTAGCCGTCCCTGGCGGTAGTCTGCAGTAGTAACCTGCCCCAACCCACCCCGCGGCGCACATCCCTGTGTGCCCGATCGAAGCCGTGCTTCGAGCCCTGCGCGGGCGTTCACCAGCGTGAAGCGTTGCTTCACGCTGGTTTATCCATCTCGCGGTGCTGCATGGGGATCATGCGTTCCGCGTCGCTGAAGAAGAAACCCAGCAGCGCGTAGCGGCTGCCCCGGGTCACGGGCATCACCTCGTGCAACAGGGAGCAGGAGAAGATGGCGGCGCCGCCGCACTCCGGTTCGTAGAGGTCGGGTCCGAACTCCGGGAAACGCAGCTGCCCGCCCGCGTAGGCGCCGGTGTTGAGGTTCAAGGTCATGGCGAAGCGCCGGTGCTGGGTGTCGCGCGATTCGTTGTCCCGGTGCGGGCGGAAATAGCCCGCTCCCGCGTCGTAGCGGATCACCTTGAAGACCTCGTGCTGGGTCACCTGGAAGTTGAAGCAGCGCTGGATCTCCGGCAGCGCCCGCCGCACCAGTGCATCCCTCACCCGCTCCAGCCAAAGACCCTCGTTCAGGTAGATGTCGCGGCGCATCTTTACTGAAGGGTCCGGTTTCCAGTTGGCGGTGTCACCCTGCAGGTAGGACACGCCCGAGGGGGTACCGCCCGTCTCCTCGAAGTGTCCGATGAGGCCGGTGCAGAAATCCGCATCCAGCACCCGCGGGATGAAGAGCACCGGGGCCTGTCCCGTGTGCAGCCGCGGCGCCGGCTTGGGCCGGGCGGTGTAGAGCGCAGCCACCTGCCCCATGAAAGCCCTGAGGTCGCCCTCGGCCTGCAGCCGGTCGGTGATGCGCAGGTTGTCGTCCAGCACGAACGCCGTCACGGCCTTAAGTCCGCCCAGCAGATGTTGGGTCAGGGCGCCATCGTCCGCCATCACCGGGAAGCCGGTGTCCAGTCCCTGGGTCAGGGCCGCGCATTCGGCGGGGCTGCCCAGGACCAGCGCCACCCGCGTCACCTCGCCCCAGGCGATGCCGGGGTCGGCGAGCGCCGCGAGAGCCGGGCGGGCTTCTGCCGCCCGGCCCAGGACGAAGAGCACCATGGCTTGGCCGAGATGCAGGTCGTAGAACATGAGCGGCTTGCCGGCAGGGTCCGGCCGCGCGAAATCCGGTATGCGCTCACCCGGCATCAGACC
>DASYZF010000152.1:0-5751 GCA_035946515.1 Gammaproteobacteria bacterium
AAGCCAAGTCCCGTGCCGCCGCTGTCGCGGTTACGGGAACGATCCACCCTGTAGAAGCGCTCGGTGAGCCTCGGGATATGCTCCGGAGCGATGCCGACGCCGGTGTCGCTGACGCTCAGGAGCGCCCCATCCCCGTCCGCCTGCCAGCGGATGCGCACTCCGCCGGAATCCGGGGTATAGCGCATGGCGTTGAACACCAGGTTCGAGAAGGCGCTGTAGAGCTCTGCGTCTGAGCCCAGGAGCCAGAGCGGTTCGCCGATCTCCACCGCCACGTCCCGGGGGCCGTAGCCGAGCGCCAGGGCTTCCCGCTGGATGCGCTGCAGCAGCGAGGGCACGTCCACCGGCGCGAAGGGCGCCTCGCGGGCCTCGGTCTCAAGCCGTGAGAGCTCCAGCAGGTCCTTGATGATGTCGGACATGCGCTGCATCTGGTGTTCCATCTCGGCGAGCGGCGCCCCCCAGTCGCCCTCGAGACGGGCGTCGGCGCGCATAGCATCGAGGTAGCCGCTCACCACCGTGAGCGGCGAGCGCAGCTCGTGGGAGGCGTTGGCCACGAAGTCGCGGCGCATCTCCTCCAGGCGGTACAGGCGCGTCACGTCCCGGGCCAGGAGCAGGCGCTGGTCGCTGCCGTAGGGCACTACCCTGAGCGCGATGCGCACGCCCGGCGCCGCCGGCGCCGGGATATCCAGCGGCTCCTCGAAGTTGGCGTGGCGCAGATAGCCGACGAAGTCCGGGTGCCGGATGAGGTTGCCGATGCGCCGGCCGAGGTCCTGCCCGGGCCTAAGACCCAGGAGCCGGCTCGCCGCGTCGTTGAACCAGATGATCTCCCACAGGGCGTCCAATACCACCACACCGTCCGGCATGGCGGAGGTGGAGTTGCGGAACTCACGCAGCAGGTAGGCGATGCGGCGCTTGCGCTCCCGGTCGCGGCGGCGCAGGCGGTAGAAATGGTTGAAGATCTCGCCCCACACCCCGAGGGACGAGGGGGTGGCGAACTGGCGGCCGCGGCGCAGCCAGCGGTCGAGACGGTAGAGGTTGATGACGTGCCAGGTGAGATAGACGCCGGCGGAGAGGAACAGCCAGGCGAAGGTGTGGCGGAACACCAGCCCGCCGATGACGGCGAGCAAGAGCAGGAACAGGAAGGTGAGGACTTCCTGCCGCCAACCCGGGTTCATTGCTGCAGGCCCTGGGAGGAGAAGCGGTAGCCGCTGCCGCGCACGGTCTGGATGTAGGAATCGCAACGGTGCGGGGCGAGCGCCTTGCGCAGGCGGCGGATGTGCACGTCCACCGTGCGCTCCTCGATGTAGACGTTACCGCCCCAGACCCGATCCAGTACCTGGGCGCGGCTGAACACCCGCTCCGGCTGGGACATGAAGAACTTGAGCAGGCGGTATTCGGTGGGTCCCAGCGCCACCTCGGCGCCGTCGGCGCTCACCCGGTGGCTGGCGGGGTCCAAACGCAGGCCACCGATGGCCAGCGCCTCGCCGTCGGCCCCGGCGGCCCGGCGCAGCAGCGCCTGGATACGCGCCACGAGCTCCCGGGCGGAGAAAGGTTTGGTGAGATAGTCATCGGCGCCGCTCTCGAGGCCCATGACCTTGTCGTCCTCGGCGGCGCGGGCAGTCAACATGATGATGGGTAATTCGCGGGTGCCGTCGTCGCGGCGCAGGGCCCGGGCCAGTTCCAGCCCGGAGAGATCCGGCAGCATCCAGTCCAGCAGCACCAGGTCCGGGCTGTGGTCCACCAGGGCGCGCCGCGCCGCGGAGGCATCCTCTGCCTCGGTGACCGTGAAACCCGCTCTTTTCAGGGTGAAGACCACCATCTCACGGATGGCCCGTTCGTCTTCCACCACCAGGATGCGCTTCTCTTCCATGCTTTTCCCGCCCGGCGGGGTAGAGGGAATCGCCGGCCGAAATATTAAATCAAGGTAACATGACAGATTGGTTAAATCTTGGGCGTAGCCACGTTATCCCGCAGATAAACTGGCACTGCCCGTTCCGGCGACACCGCCCCACCCTGCTGCAACGCCTTATAACCCAACCTGGCGATATCGCCCGCGGTGGCATGGCAGCGTGCGTCCACACCTTCAAGGGCGGATACCCGCCCTTTTAAAGCCTCTGGATAGGCCGCCCAGCCGGAGCCGGCTCCGTACCAGGCGCCGCCCGTGGGTGCCGTCAGCGCTTCCGGCGGGCTCAAGGATTCCTCCGCGAGGATCCTGATCTCCCCTCCCCGGGCTTCGAAAGCCGCCCAGTACACCTCACGCATGCGTGCATCGAGCGCCGCCAGGATGCGCCCGGCGCCATGCTGCCGGTGGGCCGAGGCTGCCAGGGCTGAAAGATTGGAGACCGGTACCACCGGGATGGCGGCGCCATAGGCGAGCCCCTGAGCCACGGAGGCGGCGACCCGCAGGCCCGTGAATGCGCCGGGCCCGCGCCCGAAAGCGAGGCCATCCAGGGTCCGGAGCTTGAGCCCCGCCTCCGCCAGAAGCTGTTCCACCATGGGCAGCAGCACCTCGGCGTGGACCCGTTCGGCGACCACTTCGCGCTCCAGGAGCCGGCCGTCGGCCAGGAGGGCCACGGAGCAGCGCTGGTCGGCGGTGTCGAGAGCCAGGAACTTCATGCTGCCGTCCCCGGCACTTCCTCCAGCACCTGCTGCAGGAAACGCCGCACCTCGGCGAGATCCCGGGTAGGCCGCATGGGCGGCAGGCTCTCCCGGAACACCCGCCCATAGGGTTTGGTCATCAGGCGCGGGTCGCAGATCATCATGACGCCCTTGTCGGTGGCGTCGCGGATCAAGCGGCCCACCCCCTGCTTCAAGGCGATGACCGCCTGGGGCAGCTGGTATTCCATGAAAGGGTTGCGGCCTTCGTTCTGCATGAGCTCGAGCCGCGCCTTCAGCACCGGATCGCCGGGCGAGGCGAAAGGCAGCTTGTCGATGATCACCACCGAGAGCGCCGGGCCCTTCACGTCCACCCCTTCCCAGAAACTGGCGGTGCCCAGCAACACGGCGTTGCCCTTCTCCCGGAAGGCCTCCAGCAGGCGCCGTCGCGGCATGTCCCCCTGCACCAGCAGGGGGTAATCCAGGCGGTCCCGCAGCAGCGAAGCCGCTTCGCCCAAGGCCCGGTGACTGGTGAACAGCATGAAAGCCCGGCCGCCGCTGGCTTCGATGACCGGCAGGGCCGCCTCCACCACCGCCCGGGTGTAGCCGGGGTTATCGGGGGCCGGCATCCGCTCCGGGAGATACAAGAGCGCATGGTTCTCGAAATCGAAGGGGCTGCCGAGCAGCAACTCCTCGGTGTCGGCGACGCCCAGGCGTTCCTTGAAATGTCCGAAGCCGCCGCCCACGGAGAGCGTGGCCGAGAGGAACACCCAGGCCGAGGGATGCTCCTGCATGCGCGCCGCGAAGCGTTCCGCCGCGTCCAGGGGTGTCACGTTGAACACCGTGTGCCGGCCACGATGCTCGAGCCAACGCACCTGGCGACGCGCGTCGTCACCTAGGAAGACCTCGAGACGGGCGAGCATCACTTCCGCCCGGTCGCGGCAGTTCTCGAGGCCCCGGGAACGGGCCGCGAGCGTGTCCAAGGCGGGCTTGAGACCTGTGATGGAGGCCTCCACCGCCTTGAGCTTCTCGCGCAGGACGGCACGGTCCGGCACCGCCTCCCATTCGACACGGCCCAGGTGCTCGCTGACGCCGGCACGCACGGTACCCACCGCGCGCTCGAATTCCACCAGCGCGGGCTCCAGCTCAGGCATGTCGGCGGCGGTCTGCCGGTATTCGTCACGCAGGTCCTGCACCCAGTCCGCGAGTTGCCGCGTGGAGACGCTCAGACCGAAATACTGGGTGGCCACCTCGGGCAGCTGATGTGCCTCGTCCACGATCACCGCGTCCACGCCCGGCAGCAGCTCGCCGAAGCCGTCCTCCTTCAGCACCATGTCCGCCAGCAACAGATGATGGTTCACCACCACCACGTCCGCCTCCTGGGCGGCGCGGCGCGCTTCCAGCACGAAGCAACGGTTGTATTCGGGGCACTCCTGTCCCAAGCAGTTGTCCTGGGTGGACGTGACCTGGGGCCAGAGGCTCGAGTTCTCCGGCACCGCGTCGAGCTCGCCGATATCGCCGTGCTGGGTGACCTCAGCCCAAGCACGCACCGCTTCCAGCTCCCGCACCCTTTCCCGGCTGTCGAAGAGCCCCTGTTCCGCTGCATTGGTCAGACGGTGCCGGCATAGATAGTTGGAACGGCCCTTGAGCAGCGCGGTGCGGGCGGGAGCGCCCAGCGCCTTGCGCACCGCCGGCAAGTCGCGGTGGTACAGCTGGTCCTGCAGGGTCTTGGTGCCGGTCGAGACCAGCACGCGCCGGCCCGAGAGCAGGGCCGGGAGGAGATAGGCGAAGGTCTTGCCCGTGCCGGTGCCCGCCTCCGCCACCAGCGTCGAGTAACCCTCCAGGGCCTGGGCTACGGCGACCGCGAGGATCTGCTGTTGGCGACGGGGCGCGAAGCCGGGGATATGGGCCGCGAGCGGCCCCTCGGTGCTGAGCAGGTCTTCCAGGTCGAGCATAGGACGGCCGCGGGACCGCGACGCCGCCCGGCGTCAGTGCGCGGGCTGGGGAACGACGTCCAGCGGCAGCTTGCTGAGTCCGTCCACCTGGGCTTGGGAGAGCACGTTCTGCTGCAGGTCCGCCTGCAACACGGCGTTGCGCGCCGCCAGCGCCTTGTCCGGGGACTTGCGCGGGTCGAGGTCGACGGGATCGGTCACCAGCGCCACCAGCAGGGCGATGTCCTGGGGCGAGAGCTGGGCGAAGGTTTTGCCGAAGTAGTAAGTGGACGCCGCGGCGAAACCTTTCACCGGATGCGCGGCGTCGCCGCCCATGGGCACGTCGTTGATGAGCGCTTCCATGATGTCCGTCTTGGCGTTCTGGGCCTCGACTGCCACGGACATGAGGCGGATTTCGGGACCCGAGGCGTCGGGGTAATAAAGGCGCATCAGTCGACGGGTAAGGCCGGCGCCGTTCAGGGTACTGGAACTGTAGAACCCAGGGTCGAGTGCGGCCAAGAGGGTATTGGGCAGGAATTCGGTGGTACTGGCGAGGCTGAGGGCCGGAGTACCCTGGCGAGAAGCCTTGTCGGCAGTGAAGCGCAGGGTCGCTCCATGCGCGACATAGATGGAATACCCGATGCCGCCGAAGACGCCGAGGATCACGAGCACGAGGATCGCCATGGGAAGCCAGGATTTGCGCACCGAGCCGCCACCGGCCAGGTCACGGCGGCGCTGCATGGCCCGCTGGGTCTCCGGGCTGCGGCGCTTCAGGATCTCCCGGATCGTGTGCTCTCCCATGGACCGGCCTCATTGACTGGATGTGCGGCGCATTCTAGCACCCCTCGACCCGGAGCCAGGCACGGGGTGCAGCGGGCGGCGCAAGTTATATAATAGGGGTTCCCGCCCGGGCGGGAGCTCTTCCACCGGACCTCCCGTCCCGTACCCCTAACGACTTACACCACGGACTCCAAATGACCAGCAACAAAGCCCTAGCCGATTGGGTCGCGGATGTGGCGCGACACACCGAAGCCGAGCACATCCACTGGTGCGACGGATCGGCGGCCGAATATCAGGCACTCATAACCGCGATGCTCAAGAGCGGCACGCTCCTGGAACTGGAGCAGAAGGACTTCCCCCGCTGCTACCTGCACCGTTCGAACCCCTCGGACGTGGCCCGCGTGGAGCACCTGACTTTCGTTTGCACCCGAAATGAAGCCGACGCCGG
>DASYZF010000153.1:0-5694 GCA_035946515.1 Gammaproteobacteria bacterium
ATCATCGCCGGCCTCGGCATCTCCATGAAGGCTACGGCGCTGCCGGTGCTGGCGGTGTGCGCCAGCATCTACGGTGCCTATAACCTGTCGGGCCTGTACGGCATCGCGGTGGCAGCCACCGCCATGCTCTCCATGACGGGCGTGATCGTGGCGCTCGACGCCTACGGCCCCATCACGGACAACGCCGGCGGCATCGCTGAGATGGCCGGCCTGCCGAAGGAAGTGCGCAACATCACCGACCCGCTGGACGCGGTCGGCAACACCACCAAGGCGGTGACCAAGGGCTACGCCATCGGCTCCGCCGGCCTCGCGGCCCTGGTGCTGTTCGCGGACTACACCCACACCCTGAGCGCCCAGAACCATGGCAACGTGACGGCCTTCGACCTCTCCGACCACATGGTCATCATCGGCCTGTTCATCGGCGGCCTCGTGCCCTACCTCTTCGGCGCCATGGCGATGGAAGCGGTGGGCCGCGCCGCGGGCGCGGTGGTGAACGAAGTGCGCCGGCAGTTCAAGGAGATCGCCGGCATCATGCAGGGCAAGGCCAAGCCGGACTACTCCCGCGCCGTGGACATGCTGACCCGCGCGGCCATCAAGGAGATGATCATCCCCTCGCTGCTGCCGATCCTGGTGCCGGTGGTGGTGGGCGTGATCCTGGGGCCGAAGGCCTTGGGCGGCGTGCTCATCGGCACCATCGTCACGGGCCTGTTCGTGGCCATCTCCATGACCACGGGCGGCGGCGCCTGGGACAACGCCAAGAAGTACATCGAGGACGGCAACTTCGGCGGCAAGGGTTCGGACACCCACAAGGCGGCCGTGACCGGCGACACCGTGGGCGACCCCTACAAGGACACCGCGGGCCCGGCGATCAATCCTCTCATCAAGATCATCAACATCGTCGCGCTGTTGATCGTGCCGTTGTTGGCCCACGGCGGATAAGCCAACAAATGCAGGTATGAATGAGACGCCGCCGAAAGGCGGCGTCTTTTTTATGACCGTCTTGGAACGGGATCAGACCAGGAACTGATTGAGCACGTTCACGAAATTATGGAACAGCACTCCCGGCCAGACGCTGCCGGTCCGTTCCCGGAGCCAGGCCAGCACCGCGCCGATGATGGCCGGGAAGATCATGCCGGTCCAATGGATATGGATCTCGTGCAGGGACTTCACGTCGACGCCGTGCAGGAAACCGAACATGGCGGTGACGATCACCGCCCCCCAGCCGAAGGAAGCACCGAATATCTTCCAGGGGCGGCCGAAGGCTTCGTTCAGCAGCAGTAGCATCACGCCGCGATAGACGAACTCCTCCCCCAGACCCGGCATGGTGGCCTCATAAGCGAATGCCGGGAGACTGCCGCCCAGCCCCAGGTGCGCGCCCATGAGCAGCGCCACCGGTATCCCGATGACCACGTAGAGCGCAGCGGTGACGGCGAGCAGGCGCCAACTCTGTCCGCTCTCGGGGAAGGTGAAACCGATACGCCCGGCAGGATAGCCCTTGGCGAAGAGCGCCAGCAGCACCGGCCAGGCCGCCTCCAGCACCTTGCCCTGCCAGTTGTAATGGCCCCAGGCAGGGATGAAGTGCACCACCCGGAACGAGAACACCAGCGCCATGTCGAGCACGAAGAAGCAGGCGAACAGCAGCAGCGGCTTGACGGCCGGCCTGGGACGGCTGCCGAGCCAGGCGGCGGCGAAGAAGGGCACCAGCAGGGCAAGGTCGATGGCCGCGCCGACGAGCACGGGTATGACGTAGTTGTCCATTCATGCTCCCTGGTTCAGAACTTGTCGACCGGTATCTTGAGATAGACCGTCCCGTTCGCCTCCGGTTCCGGCAGGCGGCCGGCACGGATGTTCACCTGGATGGAAGGCAAGAGCAAGGCCGGCACCGGCAAGCTCGCATCCCGCTCGCGGCGCAGCTTCACGTACTCGTCCCGGGAGATCCCATCCTTGACGTGGATGTTGGCGCGGCGCTCCTCACCCACGGTGGTCTCATGGAGCCTGGCGCGCCCGCCCTGGCTGTAGTCGTGGCAGACGAAGAGCCGCGTGGCCTCGGGCAGGGACAGCAGCTTGTGGATGGAGTCGTAGAGCTTGCCCGCGTCGCCGCCCGGGAAGTCGCAGCGGGCGCTGCCCGAATCCGGCATGAACAGGCTGTCGCCGGTGAACACCGCGTCCCCGATGCGGTAGGCGACGCTGTCGCCGGTGTGGCCGGGCACGGCCATGACCCGCCCTTCGAGTCCGCCGACGACGAAGCGTTCGCCGTCCTCGAAGAGATGGTCGAACTGGCTGCCGTCGGGCTCGAACCCTTCCCCCAGGTTGTAGAGCGCCTTGAAGGTGCGCTGCACCTCGCGGATGCCCGCGCCGATGGCCACCCTGCCCCCGAGTTCCCGCTTCACGAACTGCGCCGCGGAGAGATGGTCCGCGTGGGCGTGGGTCTCCAATATCCAGTCGAGGCCATAGCCCTGCCCGCGCACATGGTCCACCAGGGCCTGGGCGGAGGCGGTACCGGTGCGGCCCGAGGCAGCGTCATAGTCCAGGGCCGGATCGATGACCGCGGCACGGCGCGACGCTGCATCGGCCACCACGTAACTCCAGGTGGACGAGCCCGGATGCAGGAACGGCACGATCTGCATGGAAAGCTTCCCTCCCCCCTGACGATGGGCTTAGTCTATCCGGATGCGGGCCCTAGCGGCGTCGAGACCTGATGCACTATCACGCACCTGACCACGACCATTCGCACCACCGCAGCCAGCGGCATTTCTGGCTGGCCTTCTTCGTCACCCTGGGTTTCGCGGCGGTGGAAGCGTCGGCAGGGGTCTTCAGCCATTCCCTAACCCTGCTGGGTGATGCGGGACACATGGCCACCGACAGCGCTGCGCTCGCCCTCGCCGGCATCGCCGGCTGGGTGGCGGGACGCCCCGCCTCGGACTGGCACTCCTACGGCCTAGGGCGCGTGGAGGTGATCGCAGCGCTCGTCAACACGCTGCTCATGCTCGCCATCGTCGCCGGCATCGTGGTGGAAGCGGTCGTGAGGCTGCGGCACCCTGCCGCGGTGAGCGCCCCGCCCGTGATCCTCGTGGGCACGCTGGGACTCGCGGTGAACTTCGCCGTCTACCGGGTGCTGGCCCGCGGCCAGGAGAGCCTCAACACCCGCGCCTCGCTGCTGCACGTGCTGGGCGACATGCTGGGTTCCGCCGCCGCCCTGCTCTCGGGCCTCGTGATCTGGACCACGGGCTGGCTGCCGGCGGACCCGGTGCTCTCGCTCTTCATCGCGCTGCTCATCCTGCTCTCGAGCCTGAGGCTGCTCGCGGACGCGGCCCATGTGCTGCTGGAGGGCGTGCCGCGGGGCATGGACCTGGCGGGCATCGGGCGTGGCATGGCCGCCATCGAAGGGGTGAGCTCGGTGCACGACCTGCACGTGTGGAGCGTGTCCTCCGGCGAGGTGGCGCTCTCGGCCCACGTGGTGATCGAGGACCTGGGGATGTGGGAGGCGGTATACCTGGGACTCAAGGCTCACCTGCACGATGCCTATGGCATCGTGCACATCACCCTGCAGCCGGAGCCGCAAGTAAAAGCCCGCATCGCAGTCGCTGAGATAAAACGCCGTTAGCTCAGCGGATCGCCAGGATCAGCACCACCAGCACCACGATGGCCGCGAGCAGCAGCCACTTGTAGCGCCTGAAGAAGGAGCCCCGGCCGGAGTCCATGCTCCTCTGGGGCGGCGCGTTCACCTTGCCGGCGCGGGGCGTGGTGGAATCCACGCTGAAGTCCCGGTAGGTCTCCATGGCGACCTGCTGGGTCTGGTAGAGCTTGCGCACGTCCGGCGGCATCTTGTCCAGGCCCTCGTATTCCTGGCCGTTGAACACGATCTTGAGCCGGTCGTAGTCCTCGCCCTCGTTCTGGGCGGCGACGGCGAGGTCGTACACGCGGCGCACTTCCGCCGGCATCTCCTCGATGCTGTTGTAGCTCCTGCCGGCCACTACGATGGGTTTCTTGCTCACGGTCTTCCCGCCTTTATCCTTGCGCCAGCGCGTCCGCGAACCCGAGCCACAGGATCAGCAACACCAGGTTGCTCGCCGCGTAGCTCGAGAAGCGATGCATTATCTTGTTGTATGTCAGATGGATGAAAGTATGAACGATGCGCAGGGCCACGTACAACCAGGCGAGCGCCAACAGCCAGGGCGCCACCATATGTGTCACATAAGCGCTGATGCAGAATGTATAGAAAAGCACCGGCGCTTCCAGCAGGTTCATGAAGTTGCGGTTGGCCAGCGCCACGTCCGGCGGCACGTTGGCGGTCTCGCCGTAGCGGAAATCCCCCGCCCGCACCCGGCCGGCGAAGCCGGCGGAAAAGCGCTTGTAGCCGGTATAGCCCAGCACGCCCAGGGTGAGCAGCACCAGGGCGATGACGGGTGCGAAGATCGCTTCCGGCCGCATGGGTGACGCCCCTCCCTATATGGGATCGAGTGTAGCTCGCTAACCTTCATTTAGCATGCGAAACGGCCGGAAACCGTGACGGCCATCCCGCTACCCCCACAGACCCAGGAGCAGGCGCACCGTCACGAGGCCCACGCAGGCGCTGAGCCCATACCAGAAATGCCGCTCGGGCCGGACAGTCCAAAGCTCCCGTTCCTGCCGCAGCCGCGCCAGGGTGTGGGCGGCATATCCGGAAAGCAGAGGAGCCACCAAGAGATTCAGGGCCCGCAGCCAGGGGGAACGGATAAGCAGATGCGGCGCGTACCACCACCACAGGCCGCCCAGGATCAGGCCGGCGACGAAGAGCAGCAGGCATTTCAGCGGCGTGAGGTTGTGCTCACGCTTCTCGAAACGGTAGGTGGACCGGCTGGAGGCGACTCCCGCCAGGATCTCGACCAGAAGTTCTGCGAGGAATATCAGGATCTCAGCCACACCGCACGCCCCCTGTGCACGCGGCTTCAGGCTAGCACGGCATACGCCCGTACCGGGAAAGTGCCGAAACCCTTCACCTTCACCGGCGCGGCGTGGAAGCGGAAGCCCCGGTCCGGCAGTTGTTCCAGGTTGCAGAAATGCTCGCCGATGGGGATGTCGGCGCCGAGCAGCAGGGTGTGCACCGGCCGGTAACCCGTGTCAACGCCATCTATATTGAGGGAATCGATCCCGACGAAGGCCGCGCCCCGGTCCTTGAGCAAGACCGCCGCCGCCTCCGTGAGATAGGGATGGTCTTCGAAGTACTGGTCCTTGCCCCAATGGCGGCTCCAGCCGGTATGGACCAGCACGGCCCTGCCTTTCACGTCCGCGGCGCCGAAGAGCTCGGGACCGATGGCGCGCTGTCCCGGCTTGGCATGGAACACCAGTCCCTCGAGATCCACCAGGGATTCGAGCGGAAGTTCCGAGAGGTCCTTGCCGTGCTCATAGCGGTGGAACGGCGCATCCACGTAGGTGCCGGTGTTGGCCACCATCTCGATCTTGCCGATCTGGAAGGTGGTTTCCTCGTTGTACTTCCTCTTGGAGGCTTCCCTTTCGAGGAAGTCGCAGATGATGGGCGCCGGCAGGCCCTTGTAGGTGATCATGCCGTGTTCGACGGTGTGGCTCAGATCGATCAGCATCGGCATGGGCCCTCACCTCCGGAACGGACGTCGCCAATCATGGCGGAACCCCGCCTACATGGCGCGGCCCTGGCAGAAATCGTGGGGTCTTTGGCATCCCGCCACAAGCCCCGGG
>DASYZF010000154.1:0-2958 GCA_035946515.1 Gammaproteobacteria bacterium
AAGATCTGCACGCCCTCGGCGACGGTGCACTTGTCCAGCAGGTGCAGGATGTCGCGCTTGTGGTTGAAGGCCTCGAACAGGCGCCTGAGCTTCTCCACGTCCGAGAGATCGGCGAACTCCATGAGGTTGGTCTCGCCCGCCATCATGTAGTTGCGGTCGTCCTTGCCGCGGGCCTCGAACACCTTCTCGGCCATGCTGATGGCCGAGAGCATGAGCTCGTTCATGCTCTCGCGGGTACGGCGCATCTCGTTCAGGAGATCGTCGCGCGCCGCCTGGATGTCGCGGCCGGCGAAGTGGCTGTTCAGGTAGTTGCCGATCTGCTGCAGGGTCGAGGCGTCGTAGCCCTGCTCCAGGTTCAGCACCCGGTTCTGCACCTCGCCCTCGTTCACCACCAGGATCACCAGCACCCGGTCCTGGGACAGGGGCAGGAACTCGATGTGGCGCCAGGCGATGTGCTCGCGCTTCGGCACCGTCACCACGCCCGTCATGTGGGTGATGGACGAGAGCAGGTTGGAGGCGGACATGAGCAAGGCCTGGGGGTTGGCTTCGCCCGCGTCGAGGTGGCTGCGCATGCGCAGCACTTCCTGTTCGGCGAGCGGCTGCACCGTGAGCAGCGTGTCCACGAACAGGCGGTACCCTTTCACCGTGGGGATGCGGCCGGCGGAGGTGTGCGGCGCCGCCACGAAACCGAGCTCCTCCAGGTCCGCCATCACGTTGCGGATGCTGGCGGGGCTGAGGTCGAGGCCGGCATCGCGGGAGAGCGTGCGCGAGCCCACGGGTTCGCCGTCGCGGATGTAGCGTTCCACCAGCGCCTTGAGCAGGTGCTGGGCGCGTTCGCTCAAGGCTTTGTCGCTGCTGTCTGCGTTCATGTTGCGCGGATCTGCCCGTGGTGCTGGCACTCGTTCGTTCAGAGTGCCAAGTGCGAATTATGCACTCAGCCCCTTTTCTGTCAAGGACTTAGCTCCACATGCTCCCTACCCACGCGGATGCGCGGCTGTCCGCAACATGCTAACGTGCGGGCCTTATGAGCCCCCGCTTCGCCACCGTCGGCCTCATGGGCCGCGAATCCGACCCGCAAGTCGCCCAGGTGGCGGGCAGCCTCGTCTCCATGCTCACCGCGGCCAAGGTCACGGTGCTCGTGGACCAGGCCCTGGGGCCCTATCTGCCCTCCGCCAAAGCCGTGCCGCGCCCGGAACTCGCCTCCAAGGCGGACCTCATCGTGGTGGTGGGCGGCGACGGCACCCTGCTCAAGGCCGCGCACGCCATCGCCGCACGCCCCGTGCCCCTCGTGGGCGTGAACCTGGGGCGCTTGGGCTTCCTCGCCGACATCACCCCCGAGCGTCTGCAGGACGACATGGCGGCCATGCTCAAGGGCGATTACACCAGCGAGGAGCGGCTGTTGCTGGATTCCTGCGTGCAGCGCAGCGCCGGCGCCCAGGACTGCATGCCGGCCTTGAACGACGTGGTGGTGCAGAAATCCGACGGCGGCCGCCTCATAGAATTCGAGACCCACGTGGATGGCCACTTCGTCTGCGCCCACCGGGCCGACGGCATCGTGGTGGCGACCCCCACGGGCTCCACCGCCTACGCCCTCTCCGGCGGCGGGCCCATCCTGCATCCGGCCATGGATGCGGTGCTATTGGTGCCCATCTGCCCCCACAGCCTGGGTGACCGGCCCATCGTGGTGGCCGGCGGCAGCAATATCGAGATCCTGCTCACCCACGGCCACGGTGGCCGCGCCCAAGTGAGTTGGGACGGTCAACGCACCGAGTCCCTCGCCGTGGGCGAGCGCGTGCAGGTGAAGCGCGCGGAGCGGCACATCACCTTCATCCATCCCCGTGGTTATGATTACTATAGGATCCTGCGCACCAAGCTCCATTGGGGTCGGACCAAGCACGGCAGCGGAGAGCCGCATCCTTAATCCATGCTCACCCACATACTGATCCGCGACTTCGCCATCATCGACACGCTGGAGCTGGAGTTCAAAGCCGGCATGACCGTGCTCACCGGTGAGACCGGCGCGGGCAAATCCATCCTGGTGGACGCGCTCGGTCTCGTGCTCGGCGACCGGGCCGAAGCGGGCGTGGTGCGCCACGGCGCCGATAAGGCCGAGGTGGGCGCGGAGTTCGACCTCAAGGATTCCCCCGACGCCCTGGCCTGGCTCGAGGAGAACGACCTCGCCGAAGACGGCGCCTGCATCCTGCGCCGGGTGGTGGGCAGCGACGGCCGCTCCCGCTCCCAGATCAACGGCCGCAGCGTGCCGCTTCAATCACTCAAAGAAATTGGCGAGCGGCTGCTGGACATCCACGGCCAGCACGAACACCAGTCCCTCATGCGGCCCGCGGCCCAGATGGCCCTGTTGGATGGCTATGGCGACCATGGCACCGTGCTCACCCGCCTCGCCAAGCTGCACGGCGACTGGAAAGCGGCCTACGACAAGCTCACGGCCCTGCGCACCGCCGCCGGCGACCGGGACAAGCGCCTCGAGATGCTGCGCTTCCAGGTGGGGGAGCTCGAGGCCCTGAAGCTCAAGGCCGGCGAAGTGCAGGAGACAGACGCGGAGCACAAGCGTCTCGCCCACGGCGGCAAGCTCCTGGAGACCGCCCAGGCGGCACTCGATGCGCTATACGAAGCCGAGGAAGACTCCGCCCACCAACGGGTGAGCCGCACCCTCGCCTCCCTCGACGCCCAGTCGGAATTGGAACCCAGGTTCAAGGCGCTGCGGGACATGCTCGCCGGCGCCCAGGTGCAGCTCGCCGAGGCCGCCGATGGCCTGCGGGACTACCTCGCGGACATGGATCTCGATCCCAAGCGCCTCGAATGGCTGGAGAGCCGCCTCGCCGCCATCCACGACGTGGCCCGCAAGCACCGCATCGAGCCCGAGGCCCTGCTCGCGCATCTCGAAGCGCTGCAGACCGAGTTGAAGCAACTGGAGAACTCCGAGATCACCCTGCAGGA
>DASYZF010000155.1:0-8458 GCA_035946515.1 Gammaproteobacteria bacterium
GTGATGCTCTTCAACGACACCATCCGCAACAACATCGGCTACGGTTCGCTGCGGGAGAAGGGCGAGGCCGCCGTCGTGGCGGCCGCGGAGGCGGCCTACGCCATGACCTTCATCCAGCGCCTGCCCCAGGGCCTCGACACCCTGGTGGGCGACCGGGGCGTGCTGCTGTCCGGCGGCGAACGCCAGCGCATCTCCATCGCCCGGGCACTGCTCAAGGACGCGCCGCTCCTGATCCTGGACGAGGCCACCTCGGCCCTGGACAGCGAGTCGGAGCGCCATATCCAGGCGGCCCTGGAGAAGCTCATGGCGCATCGCACCACGCTCGTCATCGCCCATCGCCTGTCCACAGTGGAGAAGGCCGACCGCATCATCGTCCTGGACCGGGGACGCATCGTGGAGCTGGGGCCCCATGCGGAACTGCTGGCGAAGAACGGCCATTACGCCGCGCTGCACCGCCTGCAGTTCCGCGACGAAGACTGAACCATGGACGCCTTCTCCGGGTGGCTGCTGCGTACCTGGTATTCGCGATATCCGGTCTGGTTCTTCATACCCTTCGCCTGGCTCTTCTGGCTGATGAGCGGCCTGCGTCAGGCTCTCTATACCTTCGGCGTCCTCGGCACCGCGCCATCGCGCCTGCCCATCGTCGTTGTCGGCAACATCAGCGTGGGTGGCACCGGCAAGACGCCGTTCACGGTGTGGCTCGCGGCGGCGCTGGCCGGGAAAGGCCGCAAGGTGGGCATCGTCACCCGCGGCTACGGCGGCGCTTCCTCGAGACCGATGCTCGTCACCCCGGACAGCGATGCGAAGCTCGCGGGGGATGAAGCGGTGTTGCTGGCGCGCCGTACCGGCCTGCCGGTGGCGTGCGCCGCCGATCGGCCGGCGGCGGTGGAGCTGCTGGCCAGCCGCTATGCCCTGGACGTGATCCTGAGCGACGACGGCTTGCAGCACTACCGCATGCCCCGGGCCATGGAGATCGTGCTCCTGGACGGGGAGCGGGGCCTGGGCAACCGCTGGCTGCTGCCCGCCGGCCCGCTGCGGGAGACCGAGCACCGTCTCGAGACCGTGGACCTCGTGGTCATCAAGCGCACGGGCGCGGCCCGCTTCACCTGGCCGGATGCGTTCTACATGCCGCTGACGGCGGCTACGGCCGTCTCCCTGGTGGACGCCAGGCGCGTGCCGCTCAGCGAATTCAGCGGCCAGGCGGTGCATGCGGTGGCGGGCATCGGCAACCCGGAACAGTTCTTCTCGACCCTGGGGCAAGCCGGCCTGCAGGTGCAGGGCCACCCCCTGCCGGACCACGCCCTGCTCCAGGCCGCGGACCTGGACTTCCCGGGGACGGCGCCGGTGTTCATGACGGAGAAAGACGCCGTAAAATGCCGTGGCATGGCGCTCACGCGTCATTGGTATATGGAAGCCGCCGCCGACTTCGACCCTGTGGACCAGGAAGCCATCCTGGCCCGGGTGGAGCAGGCCTTGGCGGCCTGGTGCGTGCATTGAACAGCAGGTAGAGGCAGATGGACACGAAGCTCCTGGAGATCCTCGTATGCCCCTTGTGCAAGGGGCCGCTCTTGTACCGCAAGGCCGAAGCCGAGCTCGTGTGCAAGGCCGACAAGCTCGCTTATCCCATCCGTGACGGCATCCCGGTGATGCTGGAAGCGGAAGCCCGTGAACTGAAGGCGGACGAGAAGCTCTGATGCGCTTCACGGTGGTGATACCCGCGCGCTACGCCTCCCAGCGGCTGCCGGGGAAACCCCTGGCCGACCTGGACGGCAAGCCGCTCATCCTGCACGTCTGGGAGCGGGCCCAGGGCAGCGGCGCCGCCCAGGTGATCGTGGCCACCGACGACGAGCGCATCCGCTCCGCCTGCGCCGCGGCCGGGGTGGATGTGCAGATGACGGGTACGCACCATGCCTCCGGCACGGACCGCCTCGCCGAGGTGGCTGAACTCCGCGGCTGGGACGACGCGGACATCATCGTGAACCTGCAGGGGGACGAGCCCCTGGTGCCGCCGGCCAACATCGAGCAGACCGCGGCCCTGCTGCTGGCCCACGAGGCCGCCAGCATGAGCACCCTGTGCACGCCCATCCACGAGCTCGCCGAGTTCCTGAACCCCAACGTGGTGAAGGTGGCGGCGGACCGGGAGGGCCTGGCGCTGTATTTCAGCCGCGCTCCCATCCCCTGGCATCGGGATGGCGCAGCGGACGGCTACACCTCGCAACAGCGCCATCAGGGAGCATTGCGCCACGTCGGAATCTACGGCTACCGGGTGGGCGCCCTGAAGCGCCTGGCCGCCACACCGCCCTGCGAGCTGGAACAGCTGGAGAAGCTCGAACAACTGCGCGCACTCTGGCTCGGGATGCGCATCGCCGTGGACGTGGCCCGGGAGGCGCCGGGGCCGGGCGTGGACACGCCGGAGGACCTGCAACGGGTCGCCGCGCTGATGCGCAAGCACCGGCATGGTTGACGGAGGCCTGCGCCGCATCGGCGTGCTCTTCGTGTGTATGGGGAACATCTGCCGCTCGCCCACGGCAGAAGGGGTGTTCCGCAAGCTGCACCGGGAACTGGCGCCGCGGCTTGCGCTGCACATGGATTCCGCCGGTACCCATGCCTACCACATCGGCGAGGCCCCGGACCCGCGTTCCCAGGCGGCGGCGCGGCTCCGGGGCGTGGACATCAGTGCCCACCGCTGCCGCCAGGTGGAGCCCCAGGACTTCAAGCGCTTCGACTACGTGCTGGCCATGGACCGGGAGAACCTCGCCAGGCTCCAGCAGCTGCGTCCCAAGGACGGCAAGGCGGAACTGAGGCTGCTGTTGGAGTACGCTCAGGATCTCAGATCCAAAGAGGTACCGGATCCTTACTACGGCAGCCCTGGCGGCTTCGACGAGGTCTTGGACCTGGTGGAGCTGGGCGGCCGGGGCCTGATGGCTGAGATCCTGGGACGGCGGAACCTCCGCGAGCCCTAAAAAAACGCCCGACAGATGTCGGGCGTTTCGTCTCTTGCTTGTGGACCCCCCGGGACTCAGGAAGTGGGCTCATCCGAATCGGAGTCGTGCCGGGGCGAGTCCTGCTCCGCAGGACGGGCTTCCGCCGGCTCCCGGTGCTCCACTGCCTGCTCCTGCTGCAGGTGGGGGTTGGGGCGGGTGCGATCGTCGTAATCCGCCGCCGGTTCCTCATGGGAACGTTCCCGCTCCTGGGCGCGGAAATGCTCCAGCTCCTCGGGTGAAGCCGGTTGCATGCGGATGCCGCTGTTCTGCATCTGCTCGTGCTGCACTCCGTTACCCGGCTGGGTGCCCTGGGTCTCACCGCCCTGCGGGGGGCGCTCCTCGAAGCGGCGGCGGCGGCCGCCACGGCGGCCGCGACGACGGCCGCGACGGCCTTCGCCCTGCCCCTGACGTTCGCCGCCCTGGCCGGTGCCCGGGCCCTGCCCCTGGGTGTTGGGCTGCTGCTCCTGCGGTGCGGAGTCCATCTGCACGGGCACTTCGCCCGGGATGACGGGGGCGGCTTGCGGAGGCTGCGGCTGGGGAGCAGGGCGCTGCGGCTGTAGAGCGTTGCGCTGCTGGTCCTGGTTACGGTTCTGGTTGCGCTCGTCGCGGTCCCGGTTCCGATCACGGTTACGGTCGCGGTTACGCTCGCTATCGCGGTCCTGGCGCTCGGAACGCCCCTGCGGGCGGTCCCGGTCGTCCCGGTTCCGGTCGCGGGGGCGATGCCGTTCGCCCCGGTCGCGGTTGCGGTCCCGGTCGCGGCCCCGATCCCGGTCGCGCCTGTTGCCGGAATCCTGGCGCGGGCCGCGGTGCTCCCGATGGCGCTGCTCCTCGCGAGGGGCCTTGCGTTCGCCGCTGCCGAAGAGCGCGCGCCACAGGCGCACGAAGAGGCCGGGCTGGTCCGGGTTCTCGACACGCGAGACCGGCGCCGGGCTGGTGGGGGAGATGCCCTTCACGGCGGGCTGCTCCGGCGCTTCGCGATGATCGCGCTCGGCGGAGGGCAGGGGCGGGGCGGGCGGCTCGGTCACGAGCTTGTAGCTCGTGTTGACGGCGCCCGGCTGGCGCACCTCGTCGTCGCGCAGGCGCTGGATCTCGTACTTCGGCATGTCCAGGTGCGGGTTCGGCACCAGCACCACGTTCACGCCGCAACGCTGCTCCACCGCCGACAGGATCGGACGCTTCTCGTTGAGCAGGTAGGTCGCCACGCTCACGGGCAGCTGGGCCACCACGCGGGCGGTACGCTCCTTCATGGCTTCCTCTTCCACGAGGCGCAGCACGGAGAGCGACAGCGACTCGATGCCGCGGATGTGGCCCTCGCCGTTGCACTGCGGGCAGATCACCTGGGTGGACTCGCCCAGGGAAGGCCGCAGGCGCTGGCGGGACATCTCGAGCAGGCCGAAGCGGGAGAGCTTGCCCACCTGCACCCGGGCACGGTCGACCTTGAGCGCGTCGCGCAGGCGGTCTTCCACCTCGCGCTGGTTCTTCTGCGGACCCATGTCGATGAAGTCGATGACGATGAGGCCGCCCAGGTCGCGCAGGCGCAGCTGCCGGGCCACCTCGTCGGCGGCTTCGAGGTTGGTGCGCAGCGCGGTCTCCTCGATGTCGCTGCCCTTGGTGGCGCGGGAGGAGTTCACGTCGATGGAGACGAGCGCCTCGGTGTGGTCGATGACCAGCGCGCCGCCGGAGGGCAGGCGCACCTCGCGGTTGAAGGCGCCCTCGATCTGGCTCTCGATCTGGAAGCGGGTGAACAGCGGCACCCGGTCGTCATAGCGCTTGAGCCGGTTCAGGCTCTGCGGCATCACCTTCTCCATGAAGGCGTGCGCTTCCTGGTACATCTTGTCGTCGTCCACCAGGATCTCGCCGATGTCCGTGCGCACGTAGTCGCGCAGCGCGCGGATGATGACGTTGCTCTCCTGGTAGATCAGGAAAGGGGCGGAACGCTCGCCGTAGGCCTTCTCGATGGCCTCCCACATCTGCAGCAGGTAATCCAGGTCCCACTGCAGCTCCTCGGCACTGCGGCCGACGCCGGCGGTGCGGATGATGATGCCCATGCCGTCCGGCACGTTGAGGGCGGCCATGGTCTCGCGCAGCTCGTCCCGGTCATCGCCCTCGACCCGGCGCGACACGCCGCCGGCACGGGGGTTGTTGGGCATGAGCACCATGAAGCGGCCGGCCAGGCTGACGAAGGTGGTGAGCGCCGCGCCCTTGTTGCCGCGCTCCTCCTTGTCCACCTGCACCATGACCTCCTGGCCCTCGTGCAACACCTCGCGGATGTTGATGCGGCCGGATAGGTCGGCGTTCTGACGGAAATAACTGCGGGAGATCTCCTTCAGGGGCAGGAAGCCGTGCCGCTCGGAGCCGTAGTCCACGAAGCAGGCTTCGAGGCTGGGCTCGATGCGGGTGATGCGGCCCTTGTAGACGTTGGCTTTCTTCTGTTCCCGGGAGAGCACCTCGATGTCGAGGTCGTAGAGTCTCTGGCCATCGACCATGGCCACGCGCAACTCCTCGGGCTGAGTTGCATTCACCAATATACGTTTCATGAAATATCTCGCTCAGCGCTGCACCACGGGCTGCACGAGATCACGGAAGGCCGGACGGCCGGAGGCAGGATCTTCTGTCTTCAAGGGCGCCGCCGCTAATGAAGCGGGCGGCAGCCAAAAATCCAAGCCTAGGCGGAATCGGCGCATCGTGACCATGCATGGCATGGGAGCGCGGTCCTTAACGGCGCTCAAACCCGGTCCAAGGGGCCGGCGACGTCGCTGTAAACGGGGCTTGCTGGATGAAAACGGCAGGCCCCGACCAAACTGCATAAGGCCCGAAATCAGGGCCTTTCGCGGTGGCGGGAGCCGGTCTGGATGCCTGAACATGCAGCGCGCGGGTACCGCCTGTCCGGTACTATAGCAGCGCTAAGGCGCCCCTACAAGGCGTAACACTTTGTATTTTCAGGAGCTTACGCGTGGAACAGGGGGGTCCCAAGGTCCGGTTGCTCAGGGCCGGCGAGGAGGACGCGGGCCAGCGCCTGGACAATTTCCTGTTCCGGACCCTGAAGGGCGTGCCCAAGAGCCATGTCTACCGGCTGCTGCGTACCGGCCAGGTCAGGGTCAACAAGAAACGCGCCAAGCCGGAGTACCGCCTGGAGGCGGGGGACGAACTGCGGCTCCCTCCGGTGCGCCAGGAAGAGAAGGCACAGCCTGGCTTGCCGCCCCATTGGCAGCAGGAGGCCATGAGGGCCGGCATCCTCTACGAGGACGAGCGCCTCCTGGTGGTCAACAAGCCCGCCGGTATGGCGGTCCACGGCGGGAGCGGGGTGAGCTTCGGGGTCATCGAGACCCTGCGGGTGCTGCGCCCCGAGTACCCCGGCCTCGAGCTCGCCCACCGCCTGGACCGGGAGACCAGCGGCTGCCTCATCGTGGCCAAGTGCCGCAGCGCGGTCCGGGCCCTGCATGCGGCGTTCCGGGAAGGGGGGGTGGAGAAGCGCTACCTGGCGCTCCTGGCTCATGCCTGGAAGGGGGGTGAGCAGGCGGTGGATCTTCCCCTGGAGAAGAACCTGCTGCAGGGAGGCGAGCGCATGGTGAGGGTGAGCCGGGAGGGCAAGTCCGCCCAGAGCCTCTTCACCCCGGTGCGGAAGTTCCGGGATTCGGCCCTGCTGGAGGTCCGTATCTACACCGGCCGTACCCACCAGATCCGGGTGCACGCGGCCCATATCGGCCACCCGGTAGGGGGGGATGAAAAATACGGGGACAAGGAGGCCAACAAGGCCTTCCGGGCAGCGGGGCTGAAACGCATGTTCCTGCACGCGGCGGAACTCGCCTTCGACCACCCGGAGACGGGAGCGCGGCTGGAGCTGAAGGCGCCCCTGGACGATGAACTGGAAGCGGTACTCGGAAAGCTGGTGCCCGCTTAAGGCAATTCCACCCCGCATTCCCTGAGGAAGTGGCAGAGGGCGATCAAGGGCAGCCCGATGAGCCGCCACGGTGCAGGGAAGCACCGTGCGCGGAGCGGAGGCGAGTCCGGGCCTGTACCGGACTCGCCGAACCACAAAAGCCCAGGGAAGGGCTTTTGTGGGATTTCGGAATGGCCCGAGGCGCTATTGCTAAGGTAGGTCGATCCCAGCTTCCCGCAGGAAGTGGCAGAGGGCGATCAAGGGTAGTCCGATCAGCGCCGAGGGATCATCCGACTCGATGCCCTCGAAGAGGCTGATGCCGAGTCCCTCGGACTTGAAGCTGCCGGCGCAGTCGTAAGGCCGCTCCGCCGACAGGTAGCGCTCGATCTCCGCCGCGCTGAGGCGGCGGAACTGCACCCGGGTCACGTGCACGTATTCCCGGCAGCTGCCATCCCGGGTGTCCAGCAGGCAGAGACCGGTGTGGAATTTCAGGTATCTGCCCGAAGCCGCGGTGAGCTGCTGCACGGCCGTGGCGTGATCCCCGGGCTTGCCCAGGATCTCACCCTCCCGTTCCGCCGCCTGATCCGAGCCGATGATGAGGGCGCCTGGGTGCCGGGCCTTGACGGCTTCCGCCTTGGCGCGGGAAAGCCGTCGGACCAGCTCGGTCACCGGTTCCCGGAAGCTCCGGGTCTCATCCACCCCCGGGGCGGCGGCGGTGAAGGGCAGCCCCAAGCGCTCCAGGAGCAGGCGGCGATGGGAGGAGGTGGAGGCGAGCACGAGGGGTGGGCGGGACATGGCGCATCCTAACAGGGGAGCTAAGGGCGTTTTAAGGGCCGGCGCTCCGGGCTGTCAAGCGTAAGACACAATGAAAACAAGGGCTTGGACACACAATCCTTTGACATGACTCGAGCCAAAACGTATCATGGCGCGCTTATGTCAGGGGCTTTGCCACCGTTCCTGGATCTGGCCCAAGCGGTCCGCCGGGAGCTCAGCCTGACCGGGCGTCTCGCGGTGACTTCCATGCCGAGATTGGCGTCGGCCCTCGCTTCCGACCGTGGCGATGCCGGCGTCGACCTGCAGGCGGCGCGCGATCTCAGCGGCCGCGTGGTGGTCTCGGGACACATCGACGCGCAGCTCGAGATGACCTGTCAGCGCTGCCTCGGCGGCGTGACGGTCGCGGTCCGCGCCGAACCCAGGCTCGCCTGGGTGAAGTCGGACGCGGAGCTCGAGAGCTTGCCGCCCGAATACGAGCCGCTCTTGTCCGCCGACGGGCGTGTGGCGCTCGCGGAGCTGGTGGCGGACGAATTGCTGCTGGCCCTGCCGCTCGTGCCCAAGCACGGCGACGGCGGGGCCTGTGAAGTGGATCAGGCCGTGACGGTGCATGAGTCGCCGGCCGCGGCGGAAGAGAGCAGGAAAAACCCTTTTGCAGAACTGGCCAAGCTCAAGCGCGGCCGGTGAATTCAGGAGTTTGAAAAATGGCAGTCCAGAAAAGTCGCGTCACCCCCTCCCGCCGTGGCCAGCGTCGTTCCCACGACGCCCTCAAGGGCCCGACCCTGTCCGTGGATTCGAGCAGCGGCGAGACCCATCGCCGGCA
>DASYZF010000156.1:0-2729 GCA_035946515.1 Gammaproteobacteria bacterium
GAGCTCTCCAAAGCCAAGTCTTGAGTCTTGCGAGCTGCGCTTTGACGTATCGGAAGAAGACGTCTCAAAGCGTTACGAGCGAAGGCAGGACGAGGCACGGGAGGGTGCGCTATATATAGCGCACGCTTCGCCAGGGATGGCGAAGCTGGTTAGCGCCAGGGATGGGGACCGCTCGCCGCTCTCGCACATCCCTGTGCTCCGCGGCACGTACGCATCCTGCTACAGACGAAGTCATGCCGAGCGCAGTAGCTTTGAGACAATGACAATAAAGTTAGTAGCTTTTGATTTGGATGGGACGCTGGTCGACAGCATCCCCGACATCACTACCGCCGTCATCCAGACCCTGCGTGAATTGGAACTGCCGCCCCTGGCGCCGGAGACGGTGCGGCAGATGGTGGGCAACGGCGTCATCCGCCTCCTGAAGCGGGTGCTCACCGGCGAGCGCATGGGGGAGCCGGATCCGGCGCAGCTCGCCGCGGCCCTGGCCCATTTCCGCCGCGCCTACATGCAGCACCTCTGCGTGCAGAGCAAGCTCTATCCGGGGGTGCGCGAGACCCTCGATGCGCTGCAAGGCCGTTGCGTGGTCGCTTGCATCACCAACAAGTCCACGGAGTTCACGGTGCCGCTGCTGAAAGCCCTCGGCATAGACGGCCGCTTCGGTCTCGTGCTCTGCGGCGACAGCCTGCCGGTGATGAAGCCGGATCCCCAGCCGCTCCTGCACGCTGCCGTGCACTTCGACCTCACCCCCGATGCCTGCTGCATGGTGGGGGATTCCCGCAATGACATCGAAGCGGCCCGGGCGGCCCAGTTCCGGGCGGTGGCGGTGAGCTATGGCTATCGACAGGGGGAGGACCTCCTGGCCCTGGGGGCCGAAGTGCAGTTCGATTCCATGGCCGAGCTCCTGCCCTGGCTCGAGGGCTTGGGGCTTGCGGCCCCGGGCGCTTCCCGCTAATGTCTCTTGCCCCGGCGGGATGCTCCGCCGGGCATCCAAGGCAATAAATACATGTCTTCCACGGTCATCCAGTACGGAGTGAACAAGGCCCCACGCCGCAGCTGGCGATGGTGAGCCTGACGATTTGCGTCTCCCAGCAAACCGTTCTCCGTAGCTTCTCAGGATGACCGTCCCATGGACCCACAGCGTTTCGACGCCTTAAAGGCGGCAGGTTACAACCGCATCCCGGTGGTGAAGGAGATCCTCGCGGATCTCGATACGCCCTTGAGCGTCTATCTCAAGCTGGCGGACGGCCCCCATACCTTCCTGCTGGAGTCCGTGGAAGGCGGCGAGACCTGGGGGCGCTATTCCATCATCGGCCTCGCGGCCGCCGCGCTATTCACGGTGCGGGACGGGGTGTGCCGCGTGAGCAGCGCCGCAGGCGAGGAGACCGTCTCCGCCGCCGACCCCTTCGCCGCCATCGAACTCTTCCGCAGCCGTTTCCGGGCGCCGGAGCTCCCAGGCCTGCCGCGCTTCAGCGGCGGTTTCGTGGGCTACTTCAGCCACGACACCGTGGCTTACATCGAGCCGACCCTGGCCGGGCACTCGGGCCACGACGAGCTCGGTTGCCCGGATGCGGCGCTGATGCTCGCCGAGGAACTGGTGATCTTCGACAACCTGCGCGGCACGGTCCAGCTGCTGGTGCATGCCCATGCGGACGAGGCAGACGGCCTAGGAGCCGCCGAGCGGCGCCTGGACGAGCTGGCGGCCAAGCTCCGCTCACCGCTGCGCTATCCCTCCCGCGCGGGGTACGCCGGCAGCGCCGCCGGGGAGTTCGCCTCGGGCTTCGAGGAGCAGGCTTTCTGCCAGGCCGTAGAGCGGGTGCGGGAGTACATCAAGGACGGCGATGCCTTCCAGGTGGTGCTCTCCCAGAGACTCACGGCGCCTTTCTCCGGCACGGCCCTGGACGTCTACCGGGCGCTGCGGGTCATCAACCCGTCTCCCTACATGTACCACCTGGATTTCGGGGATTTCCAGGTGACGGGCTCCTCGCCCGAGGTGCTGGTGAGGGTGGAGGGGGGCGAGGTGATGCTGCGGCCCATCGCCGGCACCCGCCCCCGCGGCGCGACCCTGGCCGAGGACGCCCACCTCGCGGAAGAGCTGCTGGCGGACCCCAAGGAGCTCGCCGAGCACGTGATGCTGGTGGACCTCGGCCGCAACGACGTGGGCCGGGTGGCGGAGACGGGCAGCGTGCGCCTCACCGAACGCATGGTCATCGAGCGCTACTCCCACGTGATGCACATCGTCTCGGAGGTGCGCGGCAAGCTCAAGGTGGGCTTGAGCCCGCTGGACGTGCTCAAGGCCTCGTTCCCGGCCGGCACCGTGAGCGGCGCGCCCAAGGTGCGGGCCCTCGAGATCATCCGCGAGCTCGAGCCCGTGAAGCGCGGCATCTATTCCGGCGCCGTGGGCTACATCGGCTGGAACGGCAACCTGGACACGGCCATCGCCATCCGCACCGCCGTCATCAAGGACGGCCGGCTGCACGTGCAGGCGGGTGCCGGCATCGTGCATGATTCGGTGCCGGTGAACGAATGGCGTGAGACCTTGAACAAGGCGAAAGCATTGATGCGCGCGGTGGAGATGACCCGTACTGGCAACAGGCGGGGGGAATAACCATGATCCTGATGATCGACAACTACGATAGCTTCACCTACAACTTAGTGCAGTACCTGGGCGAACTGGGGGCGGACGTGCGGGTGTATCGCAACGACGCCCTGTCCGTGGCCGAGGTGGCGGC
>DASYZF010000157.1:0-5444 GCA_035946515.1 Gammaproteobacteria bacterium
ATGAACATGTTGAGCATCTTTTCCAGCATGGTCACGGCCCTGAAACACGAAGGTTTACACCGGGCTACGCAGGCTTTGTGGACCCGGCCTCAGCGTGGAACCGGCATTAGGTCATTTCCCGCTTGCACTGTGCCCGATCTGGTTCTATAACAATACCCAACTGCAGTCCTGCTGCGGCCGCGACAATAAGAACACGGGAGTCCCCCGCCTAACAACAGCAGCCGCCCGCCGGGCTTGCAACCTGTGCATCATGGTAGCAACCCGACGAGCGGGGGCCCACCGTCATGGAAAGCGCGCTGGAACAGGAACCCGCGATACCGCCGGCCGTCGGCCAATGGTACGCGGATGCGCAGGGTGTGCTCTTCGAGGTGGTGGCCGTGGACCACGACGACGGCACCGTGGAAGTGCAATACTTCGACGGCACGGTGGAGGAACTGGAAGCCGACACCTGGGAAGAGATGAGACCCAAGCCCGCCGATCCGCCCGAAGACTGGTCTGGTTCTCTCGATGTGGAACGGGAAGATTACGGCGTGGACCTGGACGACAACGATCGCAGCCTCTGGGCTAATCCCCTCGACAACCTCGATCTCTAGCGACCTGAGATATCAGGTCTCCATCTATCCCCGGCATCCCGGCCTTCAGGTGGCTGCGGGTGCGTATACCACCACTTCGCCATCCTCCACCCCCGCCGGCAGGGTCTCGAGCGAGCGCCCCTGGCAGGCGCCTGCCACGCACAGGCCCGTGTCCGGTGCGAACAGCGCGCCGTGGCCGGAGCACATGATGAGCGTCTGGTCGCGGGTCAGGAAAGCGTCGGGCTTCCAGTTGAGGAAACGTCCGGCATGGGGGCACACGTTGCGGTAGGCGTAGACCTTGCCGTACCAGTGCACCAGGAAGTATTCGTCGGGGAACTCCGCGCCCGGCAGCGAGAACCCGCGCGCGCCAGGATCGGACACCTCCGCGAGACGGCAGACGACATGGCGGACGGGTTCGGGCATGGGGTCCTTTAAGGGGTATAGGGGTTGGTGCGCACTTGGCAGGGGCGCGGCTTTCTTCTATCGTCGGCATCCACCCTGCAGCGGATGCAGCCATGTTCCCCACACCCGATGAAGCCGAAGCGGCATTTTACACCGCCTTCGCCAACACCGACCTCGACGCCATGATGGAGGTGTGGTTGGACAGCGAGGCCGTCACCTGCATCCACCCGGTCGGCCCGCGCATCACCGGCCGGGGTGCGGTGCGTGCCAGCTGGCAAGAGGTGTTCCGCAACAGCGGCGGTCTGCGCTTCAGGCTTGCGGACGTGACCCGCACCCAGGACGCGCTGCTCTCCATCCACGTGCTGCACGAGTTCATCACCGTGCCGGGCGAGAGCGGCGAACGCCCCCCGGCGGTGGCCACCAACATCTACCAGCTGACGCAAGACGGGTGGCGCATGATCCTGCACCATGCTTCGCCCGTCGCCATCCCCGGCCGTTCCGACCGGCCCGCCCAGAAGCTCCACTGAAGCCTCAAGCGGCGGTGGCGCGCTCCAGGGATTCGATGCGCCGCTGCAAGCCGAGGATCAGCATCAGCCCCGGCAGCGCCAGGAGCGCGCTCGCCAGGAACAGCATCGCCCACCCTGCATGGTCCACGAAATAACCGGAGGGTGGCCCCAGGAACACCCGCGAGACGGAGTCGAAGGCCGAGAGCAGCGCGAACTGGAAGGCAGTGTAACGGTGGTCGCAGAGCGCCATGAGATAGGCCACGAAGGCCGCCGTGCCCATGCCCCAGGCGATGTTCTCGATACCCACCGCCAGCACCATCAGTCCGTAGTTGTGGCCCGCCAGCGCCAGCAGCATGAAGGTCAGGGTCGAGGCGGCCTGCAGGATGCCGAAGGCGAGCAAGGAACGGAACAGCCCCAGCCGCGGCATGAGCGCGCCGCCCAGGAACACGCCGATGATGGTGGCCACGATGCCGAGGCCCTTGTTCACCACCCCCACGTCAGCGGGCGTGAAATGCATGCCTGCCACCAGGAACACGCCGGTGAGCGGCCCTGAGAACCAGTTGCCGAACTTGTATAACAACACCAGGGCCAGCAGGCCGGCGGCGGCCGGACGCGTGGCGAGCTCCTGCAGCGGCAGCAGCACCGCATCCTTTAGGCTGCGCGGCAACTCCGCCGGACGCTCGGGCTCCGGGCCGAACAGCGTGGGCAGCATGGCGAGCACCATCAAGGCCGCCATCAACATATAACTGTTACGCCAACCGATCTGGCCCGAGAGCACGAGCACGAGCGCGCCGGACACGATCATGGCGAGACGATAGCCGCCCACGGTGGCGGCCGCACCGAGGCCGCGCTCCGCCGGCAGCAGCAGGTCGGTACGGTAGGCGTCGTAGACGATGTCCTGGGAGGCGGACACGAAGGCCAGGAAGAAGGCCAGCAGCGCCAGCTGCGGCATGGCCGTGAGCGGATCGGTGACCGCCATCATGGCGAGCAAGGCCGCGAGCAGGAGTTGCGCCATGAAGATCCAGCCACGCCGCCGGCCCAGGAACGGCGGCAGGTAGCGGTCCATGAACGGCGCCCACAGGAACTTGAGGGAATAGGGCAAGCCGACCAGCGAGAAGGCCGCGATGGTGGTGATATCTATGTGCAGGGTCGCGAGCCAGACCTGCAGCGTGGCGCCGGAGAGCGACAGGGGCAGGCCCGAGGAGAAGCCGAGGAGCAGCGTGACGCCGATGCGGCGATTGAGGACCGCATCCTTGAGCAGCGCCAGGGAGGGCGGGCGGGCCGGTTCGCGCGGCATGCCGCTCACAGGGTGTAGTCGTAGTCCATGATCAGGGGCGCGTGATCGGAGAAGCGCTGGTCCTTGTAGATGGCGGCCTTCTGCACCTTGCCGCCCAGCCCCGGCGAGACCACCTGGTAGTCGATGCGCCAGCCCACGTTCTTGGCCCAGGCCTGGCCACGGTTGGACCACCAGGTGTATTGCTCCGCGCGCTCATCCACCACCCGGAAGGCGTCCACGTAACCCGCCGGGCCGAACAGCTCGTCCAGCCAGGCACGTTCATGGGGCAGGCAGCCGGAGTTCTTCTGGTTGCCCTTCCAGTTCTTGATGTCGATCTCCTTGTGCACGATGTTCCAGTCGGCACAGAGGACGTATTCGCGCTGCTTCTTGCGCAGCGACTTGAGATAGGGCATGAAGGCCTTGAGGAAGCGGTCCTTGGAAGCCTGGCGCTCGGGACCGGACGAACCCGAGGGCAAGTACAGCGAGACCACCGAGAGCTTGCCGAACTGGGCCTCCAGGTACCGGCCCTCGTCGTCGAACTCCTTCACGCCGAAACCCTTGATGACCTTGTCCGGCTCGCGGCGCGCGAACAGCGCGGTGCCGGCGTAGCCCTTCTTCTTGGCGTCGTAGTAGAAGCAGTGGTGGCCGTCGGGACGGAACAGGGGGTCGGTAAGCTGGTCCTCCTGGGCCTTGGTCTCCTGCAGGCAGACCACGTCGGCCTTCTGGCGCTTCAGCCAGTCGAACACGCCCTTGCGGGAAGCGGAGCGGACGCCGTTGACGTTGAGAGTGATGATGCGCATCGCGGTATGATACCCGAGGTATATCAATCCCCCACGGACACCGCATGAAAGACTACCAGCGCCAATTCCTGGAGTTCGCCCTGGCGCGCCAAGTGCTGCGCTTCGGCGAGTTCACCCTCAAGTCCGGTCGCAACAGCCCCTACTTCTTCAACGCCGGCCTGTTCAACAGCGGCGCGGCGCTCGCGGCCATCGGCCGCTGCTACGCCCAGGCGGTGGTGGATTCCGGCATCCGGTTCGACATGCTGTTCGGCCCGGCTTACAAGGGCATCCCGCTCGCCACGGTCACGGCCTCGGCGCTGGCTGAGCACCACGGCCGCGACCTGCCCTACTGCTTCAACCGCAAGGAGGCCAAGGACCACGGCGAGGGCGGCAACATCGTGGGCGCGGCGCTCAGGGGCCGGGTGCTGATCGTGGACGACGTGATCACCGCCGGCACCGCGGTGCGCGAGGCGGTATCCATCATCCGCGCCGCCGGCGCCGAACCCGTGGGCCTCGTGATCGCCCTCGACCGCCAGGAGCGCGGCCAGGGCACGCTCTCGGCAGTGAAGGAAGTGGAGCAGGAACACGGCCTCAAGGTGACCGCCATCGTACGCCTTGCGGAACTGCGCGACTGGGTGGCGGCACAGCCGGGCATGCAGGCGCCGCTCGCGGCCATCGACGCTTACCGGCGCGAATACGGGGCCTGAAGGCCCGGTGCTATACTTTTTCCATCCCAAAGCATCGAACGATGGTCCGCCCATGAAATCACGCGCCTTGATCCTGTCCGTCGCCGTCGCCCTGCTGCTCGTGGGCACCCTCGCCCAGGCGGGCTCGCCGAAGATGTACAAATGGGTGGATAAGGACGGCGTCACCCATTACGGCAGCAGCATCCCGCCGGAATACGCCGCCCAGGCGAACGAGCAAATCGACAGCCAGGGCCACGTCATCAAGAGCCAGGCGGCGCAGAAGACGCCGGAGCAGATCGCCGCCGAACAACAGGCGCAGGCCCTGGCCGCCCAGCAGGCCCAGGCCCAGGCGGAGGCCAAGGCCCATGATCAGGTGCTGCTCGACACCTACAGTTCCACGGCCGACATGACCCGCGACCGCGACAGCAAGATCGCCTCCATCGACGCGCAGATCAATGTGTTCAACGGCACCATCTCCGGGCTCCAGACTACCCTGGCGGACCTGCAGGACCGGGCCAACGAGCTGCAGAGCAAGAACAAGCCGGTGGCGCCGCAGCTGCAGAAGCAGATCGACGACTCCAAGTCGCAGCTCATCGCCAACCAGCAACTGCTCCTGCAGGAACAGCAGCACCGGCAGCAGGTGATGACCGAGTTCGCGAACGACATCGCGCGCTATAAGGCGCTCACGGCCCCGCCCGCCGCTTCGACCCACTGAGATCACCTACGGACCCGATGAAAACGCCGCCTGAGGGCGGCGTTTTCATCTCATGGCGGGTGCTTCAGCTTTTCCCCGAATGCCCGAAGCCGCCCGCGCCGCGACGGCTCTCTTCGAACTCGCTCACCACCTCGAACTGGGCCTGCACCACCGGCAGGATCACCATCTGGGCGATGCGCTCGCCGGGTTGCACCGTGAAGCTCTCCTTGCTCCGATTCCAGCAGGAGACCTTCACCTCCCCCTGGTAATCCGAATCGATGAGCCCCACGAGGTTGCCGAGCACGATGCCGTGCTTATGGCCCAGGCCCGAGCGCGGCAGCAGCACGGCGGCGTAAGCCGGGTCCTCCAGGTGGATGGCGATGCCGGAAGGGATGAGCGCCGTCTCCCCGGGCGGGAGCACGAGCGGTTCCTTGAGGCAGGCACGCAGGTCCATGCCGGCGGAACCCCGAGTCGCGTGCTGCGGCAGGGGAAATTCCTTGCCGATGCGCGCGTCCAATATCTTCACCTT
>DASYZF010000158.1:0-3879 GCA_035946515.1 Gammaproteobacteria bacterium
GCCTACGTGCTCTATCTGGAGCTCGACCCGGCGCGGGTGGATGTGAACGCCCATCCGGCGAAACACGAAGTGCGCTTCCGCGACAGCCGTCTGGTGCACGACTTCGTGTTCCGCACCGTGGAGGAAGCGCTCGCCGGCACCCAGCCGAGCGGCGCGCAGACTCCGGGTCTCATGCCGCCGTCCGCCGGTAGCGGCTACGCCGTGCCCGCCGCACCCGGCTACCGGCCCTCGGGTCTCGAGCCGCGGCAGATGCCCATGCAGGTATCCGAGCAGCTCGCGCGCTATGCCGAATTGCACGGCAGCGGGGCCCCGGACCTCCCGCCGCCGTCGCCCGATTCCGGGGTGCCACCCCTGGGGTTCGCGCTGGCCCAGCTGCACGGCATCTACATCCTGGCCGCCTCGCCCGAGGGCCTGATCCTGGTGGACATGCATGCGGCCCACGAGCGCATCACCTATGAACGCATGAAAGCCTCGCTGCAGCAGGGCAGGGTGGTGAGCCAGCCGCTGCTCGTGCCCGTGGCCGTGGCGGTGAGCCGGCGCGAGGCGGATCTGGCGGATGCGGAAGCGGCGGCGCTCGCCGCCGGCGGTTTCGTGGTGGAACGGCGCGGTCCCGAGGACCTCTCCATCCGCGAGGTGCCGGCGCTGCTCGCCCGCGAGGATGTGGTGAAGCTGCTGCGGGATCTGCTCGCCGATCTCGCCGAGCACGGCGAGAGCCGCCGGGTGGGCGAATCCCTGGAGCGGGTGCTCGCCACCTCCGCCTGCCATACTTCGGTCCGCGCCCACCGAGAGCTCACGCTCGCCGAGATGAACGCGCTGCTGCGCGACATGGAACGCACCCCCCGCGCCGACCAGTGCAACCACGGCCGTCCCACCTGGACGCGGCTCACCTTGCCGGAACTCGACCGTCTTTTCCTGCGCGGAAGATGAAAGTCATCTCAAAAGCTGCTGCGCTTGGCATGGCTGCGTTGCGCGTCGGTTCGGAATCCTCATGTACACCAAGAGTACACTCCGGTTCCTCGCCTCCGCGCGCCTTGCCCTGCCGGCGCTCGCCACGCTTTTGAGATGACTTTTGTGACTACTTCGAAGCCAATTGCAATTTTGCTGATGGGGCCGACCGCTTCGGGGAAGACGGCGCTCGCGGTGGAACTCGTGAGACGCTTCGGCTGCGGCATCGTGAGCGTGGACTCCGCCATGATTTACCGCGGGATGGACGTAGGCACCGCGAAGCCGGGCCGCGACATCCTCGCCGTGGCGCCGCACAGGCTCATCGACATCCTGGATCCCGCCGAGAGCTATTCCGCGGCGCGCTTCCGCAGCGACGCGCTCGCCGCCATGGGCGAGATCCGGACCGCCGGCCGCGTCCCGCTGCTGGCAGGCGGCACCATGCTCTACTTCGATGCGCTGCAGCACGGCCTCTCGGAGTTGCCGTCCGCCGATCCCGGTTTGCGGGCGGAGCTCGAGCGACGCCTCGCCGAGGAGGGCTCGCCGCCACTGCACGCCGAGCTCGCGCGCCTCGACCCGGTCGCCGCCGCGCGCATCCATCCCAACGATCCGCAGCGCGTCCAGCGGGCTCTCGAAGTTTGTTACATTTCAGGACGTCCATTGTCGGAACTCCAGGGCCGGCGCAGGGTCGAATCCGGCGAATACCGCTACATAAAGTTGGCTCTCGTCCCCGGTGGACGCGCTCTGTTGCACGAAATAATCGAGCGGCGTTTCCGGTCCATGATGTCAGAGGGTTTCCTGGACGAGGTCGCGAAGCTGCGGGCCCGCGGCGATCTGCACGGCGGACTCCCGTCCATGCGCGCGGTCGGTTACCGCCAACTGTGGCAGCACCTGGAAGGCGAGTTCGACCTCCCGGAGGCGGTGCGGCGCGGCGTGGTGGCGACGCGCCGCTACGCCAAGCGCCAGCTCACCTGGCTGCGATCGGAACCCGATGTGAATTCGTTTGACAGTTATGCGCCGCGGTTCATGGATGATGTGCTCGCGTTCGTGGAGCGGAGCGTGGCGGCGGGCGTGTAACAAGGCTGTGATATAATTGGAGTTATCATGTACAGGAACAACGTCGGCTTGCCGGATCAGTCCACGTCAGTCATAACGACAACAAGGAGAAGCACCATGGCCAAAGGTCAGTCCCTGCAGGAGCCGTTCCTGAACGCGCTCCGGCGGGATAAAGTGCCCGTCTCGATCTACCTCGTCAACGGCATCAAGCTCCAGGGTCAGATCGAATCCTTCGATCAATTCGTGATCCTGCTCAAGAACAGCGTGAGCCAGATGGTCTACAAGCATGCCATCTCCACGGTGGTGCCCGGCCGTCATGTGAACGTGTCCTCCGCTCCCGGTCATGAGGGTGACGCGCCCGTAGAGGGTGGCGAGCACCATTGAGCGTCTAGTGCCGAGGTGCGGGATTGTTTGAACGTCCGAAGAGCGGTGAACGCGCCGTTCTGGTCCACCTCAATCTGGATCCCGCCACCGGCGACGCCCTGCTGACGGAGTTCAACGAGCTCACCCGCGCCGCCGGCGCCGAGGTGATCGGCACCGTCACCGGCAACCGCCGTACGCCCGAGCCGCGCTACTTCATCGGCAAGGGCAAGGCCGAGGAAGTGGCGGAGCGGGTGAAAGAGCTGCAGGCGGACCTGGTGCTCGTCAACCACGCCTTGAGCCCCAGCCAGGAACGCAACCTGGAGCGACTGCTCTCCTGCCGCGTGCTGGACCGCACCGGGCTCATCCTCGACATCTTCGCGCAACGCGCCCGCAGCTTCGAAGGCAAGCTGCAGGTGGAGCTGGCGCAGCACCGGCATCTCGCCACCCGCCTGGTCCGCGGTTGGACCCACCTGGAACGGCAACGCGGCGGCAGCATCGGCCTGCGCGGTCCCGGCGAGACCCAGCTCGAGATCGACCGCCGCCTCATCGGCAAGCGCATCCAGCAGCTGGAGAAACGCCTGGAACACGTGGGCGAGCAGCGCGAGCAGGGCCGCCGCACGCGCCAGCGCCACGACGTGCCCACGGTCTCGGTGGTGGGCTACACCAACGCCGGCAAGTCCACGCTCTTCAACGCGCTCACCGGCGCCGGGGTGTTCGCCGCCGACCAGCTGTTCGCCACCCTGGACGCGACGCTGCGGCGCCTGGAGCTGGGTGATGCCAACCAGGCCGTGCTGGCGGACACCGTAGGGTTCATCCGCGAACTGCCCCACGACCTGGTGGCGGCGTTCCGCTCCACCCTGCAGGAGACCAACGAGGCGGCCCTGCTGCTGCACGTGGTGGACGCGAGCGATCCCGAGCGCGACGCCTATATCGAGACCGTGAACGGCGTGCTCAAGGAGATCGGCGCCGAGGCGGTGCCGCAGATCGAGGTGTTCAACAAGATCGACGTGACCGGCCGGGCGCCGGCGCTGGAACGGGGCCCGGATGGACAGGTGCGCCGGCTGTGGCTGTCCGCCGCGACGGGCGAAGGTCTCGGTCTCCTGCGTGAGGCCATCGCCGCCCGCCTCAAGGGCGACACGGTGCGCGGCTGGCTGAAGCTCGGTCCCCTGCAGGCCCGCGCGCGTGCCGCGTTCTTCGACCTCGGCGCGGTGCGCGCCGAGAAGGGCGACGACGACGGCGGCTACCTCCTGGAGGTGGAGCTCCCGCGCCGCGAGTATCACCGTTTGTGCCGGCGCGAGGGCCTGGAACCCTCGGCCCTGGTGGCCTGACGCCCATGGTCTGGAAGGAACCCGGCAAGGACAAGGATCCCTGGGAGGTGGGCAGCCACGCGGCTCCCGACCTCGACAAGCTCGTCGGCGACCTGCACAAGCGCTTCTCGGGTCTGTTCCGCCGGCGCCGCCGCGGGCGTCAGCGCCACGCGCTCCTGCTCTGGCTCGTGCCCGTGGCGCTGCTGGGATG
>DASYZF010000159.1:0-3623 GCA_035946515.1 Gammaproteobacteria bacterium
TGGGGATAGGGATAGTTGTCCTGCATGCGGCGCGCGGTCTCGAGCAGCACCTCGCGCGCCTCGGGCGGGAGCGGCGCCGGCTTGAACTCGGGCAGATCCGCGAAACCCCGTTCCAGGGTCGCGAGGGCCTCGTCCAGCAGCTTGAGTCCGTCCCGTTCCAGCATGATGCCTGCCTTCCTGATCAGCGATGTCCGCCCTTCGCGGGCATGAGCATGAGCTGCTGCAGGTCATGCTGCAGCACCGCCTGTTGCGAGGGGTCGCGGGTCGCGTTCAGGAGCCCCTTGTAGAGGTTGCGGGCATCGTCCACGTAGCCCGCCTTGGCGAGCATCTGCGCGGCCTGGTAGCGGGCAGTCTGGGCCCACTGATCCATGGAGTAAGGATCCAGCAGCATGGCGGAGCGCAGGTAGAGTTCCGCTGCCTTCGCGTAATCGCCGAGCGCCTTGTAGGAATCCGCGGTCCAATAGAGCATCTGCCGGCGCTGCTCGGGCACCAGCGGCATCTTGAGCAGCACCTCGAAGAAGGGGATAGCGTCCTTGTCCCGATGCAGGGTCTGCAGATCGAACAGCACCTGCAGCACGTCGTCCGCGTCCACCGGCGCATCCTGGGGCGCAGGCTTGGCTCCCGTCGCCGTGGAGGGCGCCGGCGCCGGCTGCTTCGGCGCCAGGAGTTCCTTCAGGGCGGCGACGCCCGCATCCGGATCGCCGCCCAGGATGAACACATGGGCACGCTTCAGCTGCCAGGCGCCCGGCGTGGTGTCGGGCGGCGGCGTGTCGAGGCCCTGCATGAGCTCTGAGGCCAGCGGGATGTTCGGGATGTCCAGGACGTCGTCCACCAGGAGGTAGCGCACGTCCGCCGGGATGGTGGCCACGTCCTTGAAGCGGGAGGAATCGAGATACAGGCGGCGCAGCACCACGCCGCCGAAGCGTTGCTTCTGGATGAGGCTCGCGAACTGCCAATGGGCCACCTTGGCCTGCTGCGGATCCGCCGCGTGATAGGCCACCACCGTGAACAGCGCGGCGGCGCGGATGGGGTCCGAGTCGTACAGGTTGGAGGCGGCCACGAACCAGGCCTGGTCGTCGCCCACCACGAGCTGCAGATCGTTGCCGAGCTCGTCACCGTAGCCCGCATAGGCGTCCCAGAGCATGTCGGGCGTGAGCTTGAAGACGTCGTCCTGGTCCAACAGCCCTTCCTGCAGACCCAGGCCGTCCTGGAGCGCGCTGATGCGCGCCGCCGGATTCTTGAGATCGTCGGCGGCTTCGGCGGCGATCACCCAGGCGTGCACCCGCTCGGTCTCGCTCGCCTTGCTGTCGCTGCCGATCTTCACCGCCTGGCCCAAGGCATCGGCCGGTGCGAGCTCGCCGTCTCGCAATGACGCGAGCAGGGCCAGCATGTCCGCTTCCGGGCCCTCCACGTCCTGCAACACATCGAGTGCCGCCTGGGGCTGCTGGGTCTTGAGGAACAGCCGCGCCTCGAGCAGCGGCCAATCGCCGCTGTCCTTGGGATAGTCCTGACGGTAGCGGATCACCGCCGTCTGGGCGTCGGGCAGGCGGTCGTTGGCGATGTAGCTGCGGATGATGAGCCGGCGCAGCAGTGCCAGTTCGCGGTCGTCGGGCGGCGACTTGGCGTCCCACACCAGCGGCAGCACCAGCGCACGGGCTTTCCCGCCCTCGCCCAGGTGCAGCCAGGCATCGGCGGCCTGCATCTCCTCCCAGGCGCGGAAATCCGGGCTCGCGTCCTTGGGCAGGTGTTCGGCGCGGCCGATGACCGCATGCCAATCCCCGCCCGCCTGATATATATAGAGGCGCTCCCGCTCCCAACTCATCCAGCCCACCGCATCCGCGGCAAAATCGGGCTGATCCTGGTCCATGAGCTTCAGGGCCAGCGCCGGCGCCCCGGCGGAGGCCATGCCGCTGACGGTCTGGAGCGTGATGAGGTTGGGATCGGCGGGCGCTGTGGTGCTCGCGGCGGGCGCGGCCACCGTGGACGGGGCCGGGGCGGACCGGGTGACCGGCTTGGTCTTGTGTTTCTTGTGCTTGGGTGCGGCCCACGCGGCCGCCGACAGCAGCAGCGCGGCCAGCGAGACGACGGCGATTATGCGTGTGCGCTTCTGCATCGGCCCACTATAAACGAGCAGGGCGCCTTGCGGCGCCCATGCTGGTAGCAGCGTGCCAACCCCGGCCCGACTTACACTTTCTCGCGGATGCGAGCCGCCTTGCCGGCCAGGTCACGCAGGTAATAGAGCTTGGCGCGGCGCACGTCGCCCTTGCGCTTCACTTCGATGCCGCCGATGGCGGGGCTGTGGGTCTGGAAGGTGCGCTCCACGCCTTCGCCGTGGGAGACCTTGCGCACGGTGAAGGAGGAGTTGAGGCCGCGGTTCTTCATGGCGATGACCAGGCCTTCGAAGGCCTGCAGGCGCTCGCGCTCGCCGTCCTTCACCTTGACCTGCACCACCACGGTGTCGCCGGGCTCGAACGCAGGGATCTGCTTGAGCTGGGCGTTCTCGACTTCCTGGATGATCTTGTTCATGTCTGCATACCTTTGTGCAAAGACCGTTACTTACCTTGACGCCTGCCCGCGGATGAATTCCGCCAGCAAGGCTTCCTGTTCCTCGTCCAGCGCCAGGCCCTGCAACAGGTCCGGTCGCCGCTGCCAGGTCCGCCCCAGCATCTGCTGCATCCGCCAGCGGCGTATCGCCGCGTGGTCGCCGGAGAGCAGCACCTCCGGCACGCGCCGGCCGTCGATCTCCTCGGGCCGCGTGTAGTGCGGGCAATCCAGCAACCCGTTCATGAACGAGTCCTGGGCCGCCGACTCGCCGTCGTTCAGCGCCCCGGGGATGAGCCGCGCCAGCGCGTCTATCATCACCAGCGCCGGCAGCTCGCCGCCGGACAGCACGTAATCTCCGATGGACCACTCCTCGTCCACCTCGGTCTCGATGAGCCGCTCATCGATCCCTTCATATCGTCCCGCCACCAGCACCATGGCCTGCCGGCGCGAGAGCTCGAGCACCCCCGCCTGGTCCAGCTTCCGGCCCTGGGGACTCAGGTAGATCACCTTCGTGCCCTCGCCGGTGCGGGACTTCGCCGCGCGGATGGCCGCGCGCAGGGTCTCGACCTTCATCACCATGCCGGGACCGCCGCCGTAGGGCCGGTCGTCCACGGTCTTGTGCCTGTCGGTGGCATGGTCGCGCGGGTTGGAAGTCCCCACCCGCAACAGCCCGCGCTCCACCGCGCGTCCCGTCACGCCGAACCGGAGCAGCGCTTCCACGCTCTCCGGGAACAACGTGACGACTTCTATGTGCACAGACGCCTCTTCAAAAATCCGGATCCCAGTCCACCAGGATCACGCCGGCGTCGAGGTCGACGCCCTTGATCACCTGGCCCTGGATGAACGGGATGAGGCGTTCCCGTTCACCTTTGACCACCAGCACGTCGTTCGCGCCGGTGGCCATCATGCCTTGCACCTTGCCGAGGCTCCTGCCTTCAGCCAGCCTGACCTCGAGTCCCTCGAGATCGGCCCAGTAATACTCGCCGGGTCTCGTCTCCCCCAGCTCATCGCGCCACACCGCGATCTCGACGCCGAGGAGCGCGGCGGCCTGGTCCCGGTCGGCGATGCCCTCGAGCATC
>DASYZF010000160.1:0-2915 GCA_035946515.1 Gammaproteobacteria bacterium
GTGGAAGAGATCCGTGCCCGCGGCGAGAAGGTCTGAGGTAAACAGCCATGCGTGAGAAGATCAAACTCGTTTCCAGCGCCGACACCGGCCACTACTACACCACCACCAAGAACCGCCGCCTCCATCCGGACAAGATGGAAACGACCAAGTTCGACCCGGTGGTGCGCAAGCACGTGAAATACAAGGAAGCCAAGATCAAGTAATCGGGCTTCCCCGCTGATCGATAAAAAAACCCGCCTTTCGGCGGGTTTTTTTATCGTCCGGATGGATCCGGTTCCGGTTCAGGCCGCGCTCAGGGAATAGCTGCGCAGCTCGGCGGCGAACTCCTTGAGGGAGGCGATGCCGGTGGCCTCGGCCTCGGCGCACCACTGCTTCAGGTGCTGCAGCAGGGTGTCGTTGCTCTGGGCGTTGTTCTCCCAGAGCTGCTCGAGCCGCAGGCGGAACTCGTAGACGGTGTGCAGGGCGCGGCTGCGGGCCAGGGCCAGGCGCAGGCGGCGCTGGTCGGTGGCAGAGAGCAGGCCCCGGTCGCGGATCAAGAGGCGCCTGGCACCGGCCAGGAGCCGGGTGCGGTAGGCACCGGCGGCGCGGCGTTCCTGCTTCAGGGCCGGCAGGATCACGTCCCGGCCGTAATGGCGCAGCACGTGCAGGCGGTTCAGGATCACGGCGCGGACGGTGTCGAGGTCCACCTGGGCTGCGGCGCTCTTGCAGGGCTTGGGCGCCACGCGGCGCACCTCGACTAGGCGCATCCAGCCGAAGAGGCGGATGTACCACCAGCCGAGGTCGAACTCCCAGGGCCGCAGGGCGAACTTGGCGGAGCTCGGGAAGGCATGGTGGTTGTTGTGCAGCTCCTCGCCGGCCAGGATCACGCCCCAGGGGGAGACGTTGGTGGCGGCGTCGGTGCACTCGAAGTTGCGGTAACCGTAGAAGTGGCCCACCCCGTTGACCACGCCGGCGGCGAGGAAGGGGATGGCCATCATCTGCAGGGCCCAGATGGTGAGGCCCGGCGCGCCCAGGAACACGAGGTCGGCCACCAGCATCAGGGCGACGCCGCCCTTGCCGTGACGGCTGTAGACGTGGCGCTCCATCCAGTCGTCGGGGGTGCCGCGGCCGTATTTATCCAGGGTCTCGGGGTTCTTGGCCTCGGCCCGGTAGAGCTCGGCGCCCTCCAGGACCACCTTGGCGAGGCCGCGGACCTTGGGACTATGGGGGTCCTGTTCGGTCTCGCAGTGGGCATGGTGCTTGCGGTGCACCGCCACCCATTCCTTGGTGAGCATGCCGGTGGTGAGCCACAGCCACATGCGCATCACGTGGCTCAGCACCGGGTGCATGTCGAGACCCCGGTGGGTCGCGGTGCGGTGCAGGTAGAGCGTGACGCTGACGATGGTGAAGTGGATCATGCAGGCCGCCAGGAGGATGTAGCCCCAGACCGGCAGCCCCAGTAGGCCGTGAAGGAAGATTTCCAAAAGTATGTCCTGCTTGAGACTCTGTTAAGTCAAAACTATAGGGCATGGGGTGTACCCCGTCCATCAGGTTTTCCCTGATGCTTGCAATCCGGGGCCCCCAACCCCGAAAATGCTGTGGCCCCTTCGCTTGCTGCGCAAAAAACGCCCAGGCAAGCGAGGCATCCCGAACGCCTCCGGACACGCCTCAAGCACCAACCATGCCCAAGAACGCCGCACTCGTCCGAGTCGAGAACCTCTATCGCTATTACGACCGCCGCTGCGCGGTGCAGGACCTCTCTTTCGAGCTCGGCAAGGGCGAGATCCTCGGCCTCCTGGGACCGAACGGCGCCGGCAAGACGAGCACCCTGCAGATGCTCTCGGGCAACCTCGCGCCCTCCGCCGGCCGGATCTTCATCGACGGCGTGGATATCCTGGACGAGCCGCTGAAAGCCAAGGCCGCGCTCGGCTACCTGCCGGAAGTGCCGCCCCTCTATCCCGAACTCACGGTGGACGAGTACCTCGCCTACTGCGCCGAGCTGCATCGCGTACCCAAGAAACGCATCCGCGCCGCCTGCGCCAGCGCCAAGGAGCGCTGCGGCCTCAAGGACACGGGCGGCCGGCTCATCGGCAACCTCTCCAAGGGCTACCAGCAGCGGGTCGGCATCGCTCAGGCCATCGTGCATGCGCCCAAGGTGGTGATCCTGGACGAGCCCACGGTGGGCCTCGACCCCATCCAGATCCGCGAGATCCGTGCGCTTATCGGCGAGCTCGGCCGCGAGCACGGGGTGATGCTCTCCACCCACATCCTCCCCGAGGTGCAGGCGGTATGCAGCCGCGTGCAGATCATCCACAAGGGCCGCCTGGTGTTCAGCGACACGCTCGCGGACCTCAACGAGCGCATGCAGGTCACGAGCCTCCTGCTCGAGTGCCGCGAGCCGCCGACCATCAAGGATCTCAAGGCCGTGGCCGGCATCGAGGCGGTGGAGAAGCTCGGCACCGGACGCTTCCGCCTGCGCTACGCCGCGGGCAGCGACCCGGTGGAGGAGATCGCCGCCCTGGCGGTGCGCGGCAAATGGGGCCTGCGCGCCCTCACCCCCGAATACAAGCCCCTGGAGCAGGTGTTCGTGGAGCTCACGGCCTCCGACGAGGGCAGCCTGGAGACCGCGGCATGATGACCTTCAAGATCGCCTGGCGCGAACTGCGCAACCTGTTCCTCTCCCCGCTCGCCTGGTGCGTGCTGGCGGTGGTGCAGTTCATCCTCGCCTGGATGTTCCTGGTCTCGGTGGAGGGCTTCCGCGGCAACCCCGCCGGGGTCGCGGGGGTCACCGATGTGGTGGGGGCCGGGCTCTTCAGCATCTCCAGCATCGTGCTGCTGCTCGTGGTGCCGCTGCTCTCCATGCGGCTCGTGGCCGAGGAGCGGCGCAGCGGCAGCCTGGCGCTGCTGCTCTCCGCGCCGGTGCGCATGACCGAGAT
>DASYZF010000161.1:0-2574 GCA_035946515.1 Gammaproteobacteria bacterium
AGCCTTCGGCAACACTCCCATCACCGGCCTGCCGGCGGACACCTGCAACGTGCTGGTCGCCGGCTGGACCCCGGCGGGGATCGGTTCGGTGATAGAACCGGCGGGTGCCTCGCCCATCGAGGCCGACCCGGCGAGCGGCAAGGTCTATCTGCTGCTGGGACCGGACACCACGGGTGGCTTGTTCCTGAACCCCGAGACTCTCCAGGGTTATCCGTTCTATTGATCGGGGGATCCGACGGGAGGATCGTGGGCCGGCGCAAGCCGGCCCATTTTTTTAGGTGACTTCCCACTCGTGGACGCTGAGCCGGGAGAAGCCGCGTTGGTGCAGCGGGTCCTGGTGGGCCATGGCCGTGGCCTCTTCCAGGTTCGTGGCCCGGATGAGGTAGGCCCCGCCGGATCTATCGGAGAAGGGTCCGGCCAGCTCCAAGAGCGCGGCGCTGCGCAGCCGTCCCAGGAACTCGTAGTGCTCCTTGAGGACATAGGGCTGGAAGCCAGGGGTGCGCCGGGTGAGCACGAGGTAACGGTTCATCGGGCGTACCCCTCCCGGGCGGGCAGGAGCGGCGTCTTGGCGCCGGCTGCGGCCGGCACCCGGAACCAAGTGGCGTAGAGCGCCGGCAGGAAGAAGAGCGTGAGCACCGTGGCCACGGTGATGCCGCCCATGAGCGCCACCGCCATGGGGCCGAAGAGATCGCTGCGCACCAACGGGATCAGGGCCAGCACCGCCGCCGCCGCGGTCAGGGTGATGGGCCTGAAGCGGCGCACCGTGGCACCGATGATGGCCAGGTAGCGATCCTGGCCGTCGCGGATGTCATGGTCGATCTGGTCCATCAAGATCACCGAGTTCCTCATGATGATGCCGAACATGGCGATGGTGCCGAGCATTGCCATGAAGCCGAAGGGCTTGTGGAAGAGCAGCAACGCCGCGGAGACGCCGATGAGCCCCAGGGGCGCCGTCAGCACCACCATGATGCTGCGGGAGAAGCTCTGCAGCTGAATCATGAGCAGGGTGAACACCACGAACAGCATCACCGGCATCTGTACGTTGATGGAGGCCTGGGCCTTGGCGCTGTTCTCCACGGCCCCGCCCACCTGGATGGTGTAGCCGAGCGGCAGCTTGGCGCGCAGCGCCGCGAGCTTGGCGTCGATGGCGTTGGTGACGTCGATGCCCTGGGCGTCACCCACGGTATCGGCGCGCACCGTGATGGTGGGCTGCCGGTCCCGCTCCCAGATGACGCCGTATTCGAGCCCGTAGACCGGCTTCGCCACCTGGGACAGGGGCACGGATTTGCCGGCGGCCGTGGGGATCATCAGGTTCTGCAGGTTGCTTAAGTTAGCCCGCTCCGCCGCCGGGGCGCGCAGGTCCACGGCGATGAGCTTGTCCGCCTCCCGGTAATAGGTGGCGGTGTAGCCGGTGAGGGACATGTTGAGAAAGGCGGAGAGATCGTCGCTGCTGATGCCGAGCAGGCGCGCCTTCTCCTGATCCACCTCCAGATGCACGGTCTTGCTGGCCGGGCCGTCCCAATCGAATTGAGTCCCCATCGTCCGGGGATCCGCGCGCACCACGTCCGCCACCTGGGCGGCGATGGCTCGCACCTGGGTGATGTCATCCCCCGAGACCCGGAACTGCACCGGGAAGCCCACGGGCGGGCCGTTCTCGAGACGCGTCACCCGGCCCTGCACGTCCGGAAAATCTTTATCGAGTTCCGCCATCAGGGCGCTGCGCAGGGTCTCCCGCACCTTCACGGAGGCGGCGGTCACCACGAACTGGGCGAAGTTGCGCTGGGGCAGCTGCTGGTCCAGGGGCAGGTAGAAGCGCGGGGAACCCGTGCCCACGTAGCTCACGTAGTTCTCGATGCCCGGCTGGGTCTTGAGATAGGCCTCCATGCGCTTGGTCTGGCCCAGGGTCGCATCGTAAGAGGCTCCTTCCGGGAGGCGCAGGTCCACCAGCAGTTCGGGACGGTCGGAGCTGGGGAAGAACTGCTGGGGGATGAAGCCGAAGCCGACGATGGCGAGGGCGAAGAGCCCCACGGCGGCGCCTAACACCTTGCCGCGGTGATCCACGCACCAGCCGATGAGCACCCGGAAGCGGCCGTAGAAGGGGGTGGAATAGACGTCGTGCTCGTCGCGCCGCTCACCCGGCTCCGGCAGCAGCCGCGCGAGCGCGGGGATACGCGCCTTGAGCCAGGCCAGGATCGGTGAAGGCTTGTGCTCGTGGGCTTCGGGCAGCATGCGGTAACCGAGGTAGGGGATCACCACCACCGCCGCGAGCCAGGACACCAGGAGCGCGATGGCAGAGACCTGGAAGATGGAGCGGGTGTATTCGCCGGTGCCGGACTTGGCGAGGGCGATGGGCAGGAAGCCCGCCACAGTGACGAGCGTGCCGGTAAGCATGGGGAAGGCGGTGCTGGTGTAGGCGAAGGCCGCGGCCTTCATGCGGTCATAGCCTTGCTCCAGCTTCACCGCCATCATCTCGACGGCGATGATGGCGTCGTCCACCAGTAGACCGAGTGCCAGGATCAGGGTGCCGAGGGACACCTTGTGCAGGCCGATGCCGAAGCTCCACATGAAGAAGGC
>DASYZF010000162.1:0-5220 GCA_035946515.1 Gammaproteobacteria bacterium
CTGGTGATGCGGCATAAGCGCTTCGCCCATACGCGGGAGGTGTTGCTGCGCGCTTTGGCGCAGCGTGACCGTGGCAGCCTGCGCACCCAAGTGGAATGTGTCTGGCTCGCCTTGGGCGGACCGGCGGCATTGGCGGATGCCGAGGCCCTGGCGGATGCCGAGGCATACCTGGAGTTGCTGGAAGAGTTGGACGAAGGTGGGGCGTTGCTGAGCGTCACGGACCTGGAGCAGCGCCTGGCGAAGTTGTTCGCCCGGCCTGACCCGGAAGCCGATGAGGGCTTGCAGCTCATGACCATCCACAAGGCCAAGGGTCTGGAGTTCGACGTGGTGATCCTGCCGGGCCTCGCGGCGGCGACGCGCGTCGACGACCTGGATCTGCTGGTGTGGCTGGAGCGGCCCCGGGCCGAGCGGGATGCGGATATCCTGCTCGCGCCGCTGGACGCACCGGGGCAGGACCACCAGGATCCGCTCTACGCCTGGGTGCGCCTGCTGCGAAAGGAGCAAGCACGCCTGGAGCAGGCGCGGCTCCTGTACGTGGCAGTGACGCGGGCGCGGGAGCAGCTGCATCTCCTCGGCGTGGCGACGGTGAAGGAACAGGAAGGCCGGCGTGAGGCAGCGGAGCCGCGGCGCGGCTCGCTGCTCGCGCTGCTATGGCCTGCGGTGAAGGATGAGTTCGAGCGCTCACTCGCTGCCGATGCCATGCCCGCTGCAGCAGGACAGGAGCGGCGGGCTACGGGGTTCACACGCTTGAGACCAGACTGGTCTATCCCGGCGCCGGGCGGCTCGGTGCGATGGGCCGGCAGCACAGTATTGGCGTCGGAAGAAGTGCCCGAGTTCGAATGGGTGGGCGAGACCTTGCGGCACGTGGGCACGGTGGTGCATCGCATGCTGCAACGCATCGCGGACGAGGGCGTGGAGCACTGGGATGAGGCGCGCCTGCAGCGCGCGTCATCGACCTTGCGGCAGCTTCTGGCCCAGGCGGGTGTGCCCGAGGTGGAGCTGGACGGGGCAACGCGGGACGTGGCGCAGGCGGTGCGCAACTGTCTCGGTGACGCGAAGGGCCGCTGGTTGCTCACCGCGCATCCTGAAGCGCGCAGCGAGTACGCCCTCAGTCTGCTGGAGGATGGCCGGCTCAAGACCGGCATCATCGACCGCAGCTTCGTTGATGAGGACGGCGTGCGCTGGATCGTGGATTACAAGACCAGCCGCCATTCCGGCGCAGACATGGAAGCGTTCCTGGAACAGGAGCGGCTGCGCTACGCACCGCAACTGGAACGCTATGCATCGCTGATGCAGGGGCTCGGTACGCCGCGTGTTAAAGTGGCGCTGTATTTCCCGCTACTGCAGCGCTTCGTCCCCTGGGAACCGCATGGGCCAGAGCCTTGAAAACCGCCTGGTGGTGGCCATCTCCTCACGGGCCCTGTTCGACCTGGAGGAGAGCCATCGGGTCTTCACCGAGCGCGGCCTGGAGGCCTATTCCCGCTACCAGGTGGAGCGGGAGGACGTGCTGCTGGAACCGGGTGTCGCCTACACGCTGGTGCAGAAGCTGCTGAAGCTGAACCAGGGGGCGCCGCAGAAGCGCGTGGAAGTGATCCTGCTCTCCCATAACAGCGCCGACACGGGCTTGAGGGTCTTCAACTCCATCCAGAAGCATGGTCTGGACATCAGCCTCGCCGCCTTCACCAACGGTGCCTCGCCCTGGCGCTACGTGGAACCCTTCAGCGCCGACCTGTTCCTGTCGGCGGAAGCTGCCGACGTGGTGAAGGCGCTGGACGCCGGCTTTGCCGCAGCTGCCATCGTGCCTTCGCAAGTGACGCAGCGACGAGACGCGGTGCTGCGCATAGCCTTCGACGGCGACGCGGTGCTCTTCTCCGACGAGGCGGAGCGGGTGTACCAGGAGCAAGGTCTCGCGGCCTTCGCCGAGAGCGAGCAGGCCCGGGCGCGCCAACCCTTGAGTGGCGGCCCTTTCAAGAACTTCCTCGCGGCCTTGCACCGCATCCAGTCCGAGTATCCCCTGGATGGCGCGCCGATCCGCACCGCGCTCGTGACCGCGCGCTCGGCGCCGGCCCATGAGCGGGTGATCCGCACGCTGCGGGCCTGGAACATCCGCATCGACGAGGCCCTGTTCCTGGGGGGCCTGCCCAAGGGACAGTTCCTCAAGACCTTCGGCGCCGACATCTTCTTCGACGACCAGAAGGGCCACGTGGAGACGGCGGCGGGTTACGTGGCGACGGGACACGTGCCCCACGGAGTCAGCAACCAGGGGAAGCAGCGATGAGCACCGAGAGCGAACTGGAGGGCTGGCGCGAGGAGAAGCAGTCGTCCTACCTGTATAGGGTGTTGGCCGACTGCGAGCCCGCTGACGAGCTCAAGAGGCTCTTCATCCGACTGTCGGAAGCGGCCGAGGCGCAGTCCCTGCAGTGGGAGAAGTTCGCCGCCGACCGCGGCGTGTCCTTGCCCAAGGACTTCACGCCTTCGACGCGGGCGCGGCTCGTGGCGGGCCTGCTGCGCCAGCTCGGGCCCCAGCACATGCTGCCGGTGCTCGCCGCCATGAAGGTGCGCGGCCTCTCGGTCTACACCCACGGAGCGCCGACGGGCCACGACACCCCGGCGCCGGGACAGCGGGAGTTCCGGCACCGGCGCATAGGCAGCAGCGGCAGCTTCCGCGCCGCGGTGTTCGGCATCAACGACGGCCTCGTGTCCAACGTAAGCCTGATCATGGGCGTGGCCGGTGCTTCCCTGGACAGCCACGTGATCCTGCTCACGGGGGCGGCCGGCATGCTGGCCGGTGCCGCTTCCATGGGAGCGGGGGAATACATCTCCATGCAGTCGCAGCGGGAGATGTTCGAACATCAGATCGGCCTGGAGCAGCAGGAACTCAACGCCTACCCGGAAGAGGAGGCGGAGGAGCTGGCGCTGATCTACGAGGCCCGCGGCATCCCGGCAGCAGACGCGAAGCGCCTCGCCCACACGCTCATCAGTGACCCGAAGCGGGCGCTGGACACGCTGGCGCGGGAGGAGCTAGGCCTCAACCCCCACGAGCTCGGTTCACCCTGGGGCGCGGCCGGCGCCTCGTTCCTGTCCTTCGCCCTGGGGGCCGCGGTGCCGCTCTTGCCTTTCGCCTGGCACGCGGACCACGGCGTCGCAGTCTCCGTGGGCGTCACGGCGGCCACGCTGTTCCTCACCGGGAACGTGGTGAGCCTATTCACCGGGCATTCCACCTGGTTAAGCGGTCTGCGCATGGTGGGGGTAGCGGCGGTGGCCGCCGGCGTCACCTATCTCGTGGGCCATCTCTTCGGCGTGGCCTTGAGTTGATTCAGGGCGGGTTCGTGCCCTTGCGGCGCGCCTGCAGGTCGTCCCAACCGGGGTTCTCACCGCGCAACAAGCGCATCAAGTTGCCGTGGATGCGGCCGCGGAAGGCCGGGCCCACCTGTACCGCACCCATGGGCATCGCCACCCGCGAGACCTGCCGGGTCAGGGTGAGGGGCTTCGCCTGGGGTGGCAGTACGTAGGCGTCGTTGCGGTTCGCGGTGCCGGCGTCGTTGGTCTGCACGAAGAAAGGCACGAAGGCCTGGCCGATGACGCCGAGCGCCTCGTAGTCACCCAGGAACAGTCCCTCCGCGTCGGGCGCGAGATCGAGGTCAAAGGGACCGGAGATGTGCTGCTCGCTCCAATGCACCCCGTCGCTGGAGGACGTGAACCAGTAGTCGGTGGGTGCCGTGCCGTCGTCGGCGGTGTCGTTGCGGAAATCGAAATAGGTGACGCCGACGGTACCGTCCTTCAGCACCGCGACGCTGGGAGTGAAAGCCGGGGCGGAAGGAACGGAGTTGATCTGTACGGGCTGTGACCAGGTCTGGCCGCCGTCGCTGGAGCGGGAGAAGGCGATACCGTCGTGACCGCCGTTGCTGAAGCGTCCGTCCTGCCACACCACCACGACGCCTCCGCCCGGGGCCGCGGTGCCCTGGGGCAGCCCCGAGCCGGCACGCACCGCGGCGCCCGTGAACGGCACGCTGGTGCCCACCGATAGGTTGTTGGCCACGGTGGCGGGTGGGGACCAGGTGGCACCGTGGTCGGTGGAGCGGATGACGCGCACGATGCCGGCCGCGTTGTTGCCGGAGGTGCCGTCGATCTCCTCGAAGAGATCCACGATGCTGCCATCGGTGAGACCGATCACCTCGTTGCCGATGGTCTGGTTGTCGGTGCCAGGATCGTAGATGGCGCGTGCCGCTTCCCAGGTGTTCCCGCTGTCCGTGGTGCGCGAGAAATACGTCGGGCCCCGGTCGGCGATGTCGAGGCGGTCCCACACCGCGTAGGCGTAGTGGGAGTCGTTGGGGTCGGCGGTGATGCTCTCCTTGTCGTTGAAGGCGTTGGCACCGTCGACGATGAGCGCCGTGGGCGCGCCCCAGGTGACACCTCCGTCAGCGGAACGGGTGACGAGCACCCCGCCGCTGGAGCCTGCCGCCAAGGTGTCACCAGTGAAGGAGATGGAGATGATGTAGGCGGCGCCGTCCGGCGAGAAACTCACCCAGGGATCGGAGGCGCGTGTGTAGTCGGCACCGTTGCTGCCGTTGCCGCCGCCGCAGATGGAGAGCGCCAGGGGCTGTTCCTTCCAGGTCTTGCCGCTGTCCAGGGAATAGGCCGTCACTAGGCCGTGGGCGCCACCGTCGGACCAGCGGTCCTGTTGCCAGACACCGATGAGGTTGGAGGGATTGGTGGGGTTCACCGCCTCGTAGGGTTCCACCTCCGCATCCTGGTAAGAGACGCTGCCGGGCAAGGCGCCGCCGCAATTGGCGGCATAGGGCGAGGCCCCCGACACCCGTACCAGGGGGGCGGAGGGCTGGGCCAAGTTGGCGGGGGAAGACGAGGATGAAGAGCCGCCGCCGCAGCCGGCGAGGCCCGTGAACAGGCCGATGACGGCGAGGTTATGGACGTGCCGCGTCATTCCCATGTCCCTTTCCGGCTGCGTGTGAAATTAATGTATAGCATCTCTCGGGAAGACCGTCAGCCGCAGGATGTTATTCACATCTGATTCCCGGGTCCCCAAATGGACAGCGGGCCTTAAGGGCCCGCTGTTCATACCGTCTTGGGCTACGGTCTCACCAGATCACGCAGCGATCCGCCTTGACCATAGGGCTGCCGTCCTTCGCGCCCCAGGTCTGCTGGAACTGCGGCATGTTGGCCATGGTGTAGTTGACCCGGGCCACGCCCGGCGGATGCGGG
>DASYZF010000163.1:0-4572 GCA_035946515.1 Gammaproteobacteria bacterium
CCTTTTCCCATCCCCCGAGTTGGATGACCGACTGCTTCTTGTTCTTGTGGAAACCTTCAGGTACGGACGTGCTCCGAGATCGCGTCCAGCGCCTCGCTGAGGGCACTGCCGAACCAGAACAGCGCCAGCAACATCGCGGCGATGGTCATGCCGAGGCCCACGGCGCTGGCCTTGACCAGACCGCGCAATAGCCAGAGGGAGGCGATCTCCAGCGCCAGGAAGTTCAGGTGGATGCTTTTCATGGCTGCGCCCTCATTCCTAAATATCTAAGTAATTCGATATTCAAACTGTTTAAAAAAAGAGCCTCTGGATGGCCCTGGCCCTTGGCCGCCCAAGGACCTGGAGTACCTGTCCTGATGACGATTGGGCTTGCCATGCTGGGGTTCTTTTTGGTCTATAATTGAATCTAGGTTTATTTTAGTAACTATAGTGCGAATAGCAAGTAGATACCTTAAAGTAACTATCATGGATACTGTGAAGAAACCGGCCTGTGTGGCCAAGGACACCGACAACCCCATGCACCGCATGCTGGGGGTGCTGGCCGGGCCCTGGACCATCTACCTCATCTGGGTGCTGTCCACCGAGGGGCCCATGCGCTTCGGCGCCCTGCGCCGCCGCATCGAGGGCATCTCCACCAAGGTGCTGACGGAGCGCCTGCGGCTCCTGGAGACGGAAGGCTTCGTGACCCGGCACTACGAGCCCACGGTACCGCCCCAGGTGACCTACAGCCCCACCGAGCGCATCTCCGAGCTCCTGCCGGTGTTACGCACCTTCTGCGAGCTCTCCCGCAAGTGGTACAGCGACGACCACCGGGATGAGGAACCCAAGGCCCGCAAAGCGTCTTGATACCCTCCTCGTGCCCGATAAAAAACGGCGCCGTCTTGAAGACGGCGCCGTTTTCGCTTTCGGGAGCTTAGGCTGTCAGGCGCAATTTGGGGAAGAACTTCGTGAGCAGATGATCCAGGGAAAGCTTACCCGGCCCGTAGACGAAGGTGACCAGCAGCATCAACCCCCAGATCTTATGGTCCTTGAAGGCGGTGCCGAAGAGGCCCGTCCAGAACCCGTCCGGCCAGAGGTCCGGGAAGGAGATGACGCAGATGAGGTTGTAGATGAACATGAACCCGGCTGTGAGCCGGCCCAAGAGGCCGAAGGCCAGGAACAGCGGCACCACGAGCTCGATGCCCGTGCCGAGGTAGGCGGCGAACGCCGGCGGCAGCAGCGGTACGTGGTAGGTGTTGGTGAAGAGATCGATGGTGGAATCCATGTTGGCGATCTTGACCAAGCCCGAACGGAAGAAGGCATCCGCCACCCAGAGCCGCAGCCCCAGGTCCACCACGGGCTTGCCGTATTCGAGCGCGGTCACCAGCTTCTTGTAGTACCCCTGGAACGTCGTGAACAGTTTCATTGCAGTCCTCCCCTAGCCCTAGTGATCAATGATAGAACCCGGTCAGGATCTCCTCCTGCACCAATGCCGTGAAGCTCTGCTGCACGTCGAAATCCGGCTCGGTCTCCAGCGCCTTGAGGCAGGCCGCCTCGAAAGTCCCGCCGCGGCCGAGGTGGCCCAGGAAAGAGTATTCGCCGGGCGTCAGGCGCCGCATGCGCACATCCAGGACGGGTCGGGCGCAGAGCACGCACTCGCCGGGCCTGTCGATATCGAGATCGCTCTCGGGCGCCGCCGACTGGCAGTATTCCCAGATGCTGAGCACCGGATGAGGTGAACAGAATATCCGGACCGTGGGCTGGAGCCGGAAATGCAATCCCGGCTGCTGTTGCGGCGGGACCTTCGCCAGGGCGCCTACGTCCAGGGGCCTGTGAGGCGGCGCCAGGGCGGTCTCGAGGCGGCGCCATTCCAAGGCCGCCACGTCGCTGAGATAGGGCAAGGAGGATGCCGGTCCATAGCTCGCCAGGAAACGCGGGAACGCGCCCCCATAGTCCTGGATGTTGCCGGAATGGGAAGGATACGCCTGGATGCAGCTCCAGCCGGCCGCGGCGAAGAACTCCTCCCCCACCAGCCGCCGGGTCACGGGATAGACGGCAGAGAGCGCCTCCGTGAGGTTGATGCGCATGTTGTTGCGATAGACCTGCAGACGCCGGACGGCGCTCAGGCCATTGGAGCGCACCGGTATCCCGGCCTCGCGTCCGAGCAGGGATGTCCCGAAGCGGCGCTGCAGCTCAGGCAGCAGCATGACGCCTCCGCAACAAGGCTTCGGCCTTGCCGGCTTCCGCCACCAACACCGCGAGCTCCGGCAAGGCGCTGTCCCACTCTATCAGGGTCGGCTTCGGACCCAGGGTCTCCAGGGCATGGCCATAGAGCTCCCAGACCGCGTCCTTCACGGGACGGTCGTGGGTGTCGATGAGTAGCTCGACCCCCTCAACGCGCTTCTGCAGATGTCCGGCGAGGTGGATCTCCTGCACGTCCTTGGCGGGGATGGCGTCGAGATAGCGGCGCGGGTCGAAACCGTGGTTCACGGCGTTCACATAGATGTTGTTCACGTCGAGCAGGATGCCGCAACCGGCGCGGGCCGCCACCTCCCGCAGGAAATCCCATTCCGGCATGGCGGAATGCTCGAACTCGAGATAGCTGGATACGTTCTCGACGAGGATCTGCCTGCCGAGGTGTTCCTGCACCTCGGCCACCCGGCCCGCCACGTGCGCCAGCGCCTCATCGGTATAGGGCAGAGGCAGGAGATCGTGGAAATGGCTGCCGCCCGCGGAGCTCCAGCAGAGGTGCTCCGAGACGAGCGCCGGCGCATAGCGGTCCACGGCGTGCTTGAGTCCGGCGAGATGCTCCTGGTCGAGCGGGTCCGCCGAGCCCAGCGACAGCCCCACTCCATGGAGGCTCAAGGGATAGTCGCGCCGTACCTGGTCGAGCTCGGTCACGGCGCGGCCGCCGGCGGCGAAGTAGTTCTCGCTGTGCACCTCGAGCCAAGCCACCTCAGGGCGCTCCCGCAGCAAGGCCTGCATGTGGGGCGTGCGCAGGCCGATGCCGGCACGCGCCGGCAAGAGAGGCTGCACGGGGAGCGCGGTGTCCATGGTCTTAGAGTCTAGCCCTTCGGGCTGCCCGGTTTGGGTACCGGGAAAAGACCTGGAGCGGGAAGGATTTATTACTTATGGGGATCAGAAGGTCCGGTCCCCGCTCTGCGGGGACCGGATGATGCGGGCAGGTGATCAGCCCTTCTTCTTGGCCGGAGCAGCCGGGGTCAGGGAGCCGCCGGCGATCTTGGTGCACAGGCCCTTCGGCAGGTTGATGAAGGCATCCGGCTGGCGGTCCTTCTCAGCGGTGCCGGCGCAGGAGTTGCTGGCGGTCTGGCAGTCGTTCTTGCCGGCGGCGGCCACGCCGTAGCACTTCTCCTGGGGGGTGCCGTCGGCAGCGACGGCGGACACGGCCGCGAGGGTCACCACAGCGGCCACGGCCGCGCCGATGGCGAGCTTGATGTTCTTGTCCATGGATCGATCCTCCAAAGATGGTTTAGGGAGCTAGAGGGGGTGCTGCAACCAGAGTACTCGAAATCGGCCTCGCCGGAGGCACCCCTTAAGCCCCGGCCGGATTGTCCATCTAGACCCGGGCACCCCCCGATTTGTTACGGCCAGGGACGATTTTCCTAGGTAAAACCGCTCCGAGCCGTTATAATGCGCCCCGAGTTTGACGCGACGCGACCCGGTCTCAAGTCCCGCAAACCGTCGCGGCGTACCCTCCAAAGTATCCCCGATTCCCCTTAAGAGTAATCCGCTGCCTGGACCGGCACGACGCACCATGCGTCAGCAGGCGCCCCCAGGAGTAAACATGTCATTTTCGACCCTCGGCCTTTCGGCCGAATTGCTGCGTGCTGTCTCTGAGCAGGGCTATACCGAGCCCACCCCGGTGCAGGCACGATCCATCCCCTCCATCATCGCCGGTCGCGACCTCCAGGCCGCGGCCCAGACCGGCACCGGCAAGACCGCCGGCTTCACCCTGCCCCTGCTGCAACGGCTGCATGCGAACCCGGTCCAGCAGGGCCAGCGTCATCACGTGCGCGCCCTGATCCTCACCCCGACCCGCGAGCTCGCGGCCCAGGTGGGCGAGAGCGTGCTCGCCTACGGCAAGTATCTGCGCTTCTCGAGCGCGGTGATCTTCGGCGGCGTGAGCATCAACCCCCAGATCGACAAGCTGCGCCGCGGCGTGGACATCGTCATCGCGACCCCCGGACGGCTTCTGGACCACGTGGAACAGCGCACCATCGACCTCTCCAAGGTCGAGATCCTGGTGCTGGACGAAGCCGACCGCATGCTGGACATGGGCTTCATCCGCGACATCCGCCGCGTGCTGGCGCGATTGCCCGCCCAGCGGCAGAACCTGATGTTCTCCGCCACCTTCTCCGACGACATCCGCAAGCTCGCGGGCGGCATCCTCAAGGATCCGGAGGTCATCGACGTGGCGCCGCGCAACTCCACCGCCGAGCGCATCAGCCAGCGCATCTATCCGGTGGACCAGCACCGCAAGCGCGCCCTGCTCTCCCAGCTCATCAAGGAAGGCGACTGGCGGCAGGTGCTGGTGTTCACCCGCACCAAGCACGGCGCCAACCGCCTGGCCGA